>JANQPS010001349.1 GCA_028285365.1 Thermoanaerobaculia bacterium
AGCCACGAGACCTCCGTCCAGGCCGTCATTGACGGCATCCTCAAAGGCCAGATCCTCGAGACCTTCGACCGCTACTACGCCCCCGACGTCGTCATGAGCGAGAACGGCGCCGACGAACGCGTGGGCTTCGAGGCCTGTCGCGCCTACGAGGAGGCATTCGTCAACGGGGTCGAGTTTCACTCCGCGAGCGTCGGCCGCACGATCGTCTCCGGCGAGCATGCCGCCATCGAGTGGACCTTCGAGCTCACACCGAAAGGCGGAGAGCGCGTGACCCAGAAGCAGGTAGCGCTGCAGACCTGGAGAGACGGCAAGGTCGTCCGCGAGGACTTCTACCACGGCTGAGGCGACGCCGGGACTCAGCGCTCGCGCGCTGTCGATCTCATGGCGCCCCAGCGGTGCGATGGCGTCCGCGAAGGCATGCACGCGGACCCACGGCCTACCCTCGATCAACAGTTGCCCATCCCGAGGTCCAGCTCCTGCCGGAGCGCGCCGGTCCAGTGACGTCGAGTCCCGACGGCTAGCTCGCCCGTTCTTCTCGCTTCGGTAGAAGCTTTACCAGCAGCACCGCAGCGCCGATGGTGACGGCCCACTGCACCAGCATGTTGGCCAGTCCTTCGCGCGACCAAAGCGGTTGGGAGAGGGTCTGCCACGACCACCAGACGATCATGACGGCGGCCTGCACGACGACCAGCCGAATCGCCCACTCCCACACCGGGCCCACTCTGAGATCCTGATCTTCGGTGTCGACGAAGTCGCGACGAAATCGACCGACACCGTACTCGAGCACCGCGATCGCGAAAAACAGTCCGGTGACCATCAGAGCCACCGACCACACCCAGTCCTGGTTGCGAAAGACGGGCTCGAACAGAGCCGAAGGGGTGCCGGCGAGGAAGATGACGACGGCGAGGACCGGCACCATGCGGCGACGCGGAAGACCGGCGAGCTCCTCGATGGCTCGTGTGCCGACCTCGAAGGTTGCGACGAGACTCGTCCAAGCGGCAAACACGAGCGCCAGGAAGAAGAGCACGAGGAAGAAACCACCACCCGGAACGGTGTCGAACAGGCGCGGCACCCAAACGAAGGTCAGCCCCTCGTTGCCGGCACCCACGATCTCGGTGGCCGCGTCGGCACGTTGCGAGAACACGGTGCACAGCACAAGGGTCCCGGCCATGAGCGAAATCGTGTTGTTGCCGACGGCGAGCATGACGCTATTGAGATTGGTGTCTTCGCGGGCCCGCGTGTAGACCGCGTAGCTCAGCACCAGTCCCCAGCCTGCGCCGGTGTCCCAGGCGTTCTGGGCAAGTGCCTCGAGCCACACTCTCGCGTTGCCGAGCTCGCTCCACTGAGGCGTGAACAGGAAGGCCAGCCCGCGCTCGGCACCGGGGAGGGTCAGCGCGCGCACCATGAGGACGACGACCATGAGGAGCAGCGCCGGCATCAAGACTCGGGCGACGCGCTCGATTCCCGTCACGCCGAAGTAGACGACACCGGCGCCGAGAACGACCGCCAGCGCCTGGAAGACGACGGCCTGCGGGGAGAAGGCCAGATCGGCCCAAAGCACCTCCGAGCCTCCGTCGCCGAGACTTCCAGCCAGAGCGGCAAAGAGGTACCGGATGGTCCAGCCCATGACGCCCGCGTAGTAGAAGCCGATGGCCGCGACGACCCAAGCGATCCACACGCCGATCCAAGCGAAGCGCTCGCCCAGCAGTTCGCGAAAAGCACCCACCGGCCCCTTGCGCAGCGCCTTGCCCATCGCAAACTCGGCAACGATGAGCGGAATCGACCAGATGACGAGGAAGATCACCCACGCGATCAGGAACGAACCAC
>JANQPS010001354.1 GCA_028285365.1 Thermoanaerobaculia bacterium
CGGAGAGCATCATGGCATCGGCGCGATCGAACACCGCGTTGGCGACGTCCGAAGATTCGGCGCGCGTCGGGCGCGGGTGCTCCATCATCGACTCGAGCATCTGGGTGGCGACGATCACCGGCTTGCCGAGTCTCCACCCTCCGTCGATGATGCGCTTCTGGAGCACCGGGACCTGGTGCGGCTCCATCTCGACGCCGAGGTCGCCGCGCGCCACCATCACCGCGTCACTTTCGCCGATGATCTCGTCCAGACGCTCGACGGCGCGAGCGCGCTCGAGCTTGGCGATGATCGGGATCTCCGCGCCGCCGAGGCGCTTCAGGAGCTTGCGCAGCGCCTTGACGTCGTCGGCCGAACCCACATAGCTGGCCGCCACGAAGTCCGCACCGGCCTCGACCGCCATCTTGGCGTCGAGCCGATCCTTTCTCGAGATCGAGAACGGAATGTCGCTGTCCGGAAGGTTGATGCCTTTGCGCGTCGACACCACACCGCCAGCCAGGATGCGCAGCTTGGCCCGGCGCCCGCGCTTCCAGACGACCGCCGCACCAATCAACCCGTTGTCGATGAGGACTCGCTCGTCTTTGCGCAGGTACTGGACCACGTCGGCGTCGTCGAGCGGCAAGTCCGCCTTGCCGTCTTCGCCGATCGTGACCTCTTCACCCTCAACCAACTCTCGCTGGCCGTCGATGGCACCCAGCCGAAACCGAGGCCCCATCAGGTCGACGAGGACTCCGACAAACCGTTCCTTCTCGATCGCCACTTCGCGCACCAGCGCCATCAGCTTCCGGTGCTCTTCGCGCTTGCCGTGCGACTGGTTGAGACGAACGACGTCGACTCCGGCCTCGATCAGCCGTCCGAGCATTTCTCGCGAGGAGCTCGCCGGACCGATGGTTGCGACGATCTTGGCTCGGCGCTTACGCAGACTCACAGGTTCTCCGTCATCCCGTCATCCCGTCATCTCGGGCATCCCACTCATCGTAGGGTCATCTGGAACTCGACAGCCGCGAGAGTCTACAGGTTGCCTAGTCGACCGATCAGATCCACCACCCGGTTCGAGTAGCCCCACTCGTTGTCGTACCACGACAGAACGCGCGCGAAGCCTCCCGGGGCCGTGCTCGTCGAGAGCGAGTCGAAGATCGAGGAGTGTGGATCACCGATGACGTCGCTCGAGACCAACGGATCTTCGCTGTACGCAAGCACGCCGGCAAATGACGGCAGTGCGGCCGCCGCGCGAACCGCCTCGTTGACCTGCTCGCGGCTCACCTCGACTCCGAGACGGGCCACGAGGTCGACTATAGACCCGTCGGGCACAGGAACGCGGATCGCCAATCCGTCGAGCTTGCCGTCGAGGTGTGGCAGCACCTGGCCCACCGCGCGCGCAGCTCCAGTGGTCGTGGGAATCACGTTTTTGGCCGCCGCCCGAGCTCGCCTGAAGTCTTTGTGAGGGATGTCGGCCAGACGCTGGCCGTTCGTGTAGGCGTGAACCGTCGTGATGAAACCCTCTTCGAGACCAAACGCGTCGTCGAGAACCTTGGCGAGGGGCGCGAGGCAGTTGGTCGTACATGAGGCGTTCGAGACGATCCTGTGCTCGGCCGAGAGATCGTCGTCGTTGACTCCCAGCACGACCGTCGCATCGATCTCGTCCTTGGAGGGTACGGTCAGCACCACGCGATCGGCGCCGGCATCGAGGTGCCACTGGAGCTTCTCGCGATGCCGAAAGACTCCCGTCGACTCGACCACGACGTCGACGCCGAGGTCGCTCCACGGGCACTGTGCCGGGTCGCGCTCGGCAGTCATGGCGATCGGCTCGCCGTTGACGATCATGGTGTCGCCCTCGACCTCGACGGTGCCGTCGAAACGACCTTGAACGGTGTCGTAGCGCAGCAGATACGCCAGTTGCTCGTTGTCGAAGAGATCGTTGATGGCAACCACCTCGACCTCGTCGCGAACGTCCTCGCGCTCCGCGAGAATTCGCAGCACGCTGCGTCCGATCCTTCCGAATCCGTTGATCGCAACCTTGGTCATGCCGCGGCTCCCTCTGCTCCCTCAGGGCGGTTGATGCCGAGGCGCTCGATCAGGTCGGCAACGCGGTGAACGTAGCCCCAACCGTTGTCGAACCAGGCCAAGGTCTTGGAAACGTGGGTTCCGAGAGTCGTCGTCGCAATGGAATCGAAAGTGCTCGAGTACGGACTCTGGAGAATGTCGCTCGAGACGATGGGATCGGTCGCGAACTCCACGAGGTCTCGATAGCGAGCCGTCGCGACGGCAGTCCGCACCACTTCGTTGATCGCCACGGGGGTGACGTCGCGCTCGTGCCAGCACACCAGATCGACCACGGAACCGTTGCTGACCGGCACGTTCATCGCCGATGCCTGGACCTTGCCGGCGAGAGACGGCAGCACGTCCTCGATGATCTGCGCCGTCTTGGTCTCCTGAGGAATGATGTTCTCAGCTGCGGCGCGTCCGCTCCGGGGATCTTCGGCGGGCACGTCGGCCAGTCTCTGTTTGTTCGTGTAGGCATGAACGGAGTTCACGAACGCGCGCTCGACCCCAAACGCCTGATCGAGAATCTGGAGGATCGGCGCCACGCAGTGGGCCGTGCACGAAGCGTTCGAGACGATGCGCTGGCTGCCGTCGAGACCTTCGTCGTTGACGCCCATCACGACCGTGGCGTCCGGTGCCTGCGCGGGGGGAACACACAACACGACTGCTGAAGCTCCGCGCTCGAGATGGCCATCGAGCTCAGCTCGCTCTACGGAATCTCGTGAGGTGGCATCCACGACGACGTCGACGCCGTGAGCTCCCCAATCGACTCCCGGCGCATCCGGCTCACCGGTGAGAAAGGCGATCTGGCGACCGGCAACGTAGAGGTGGCCGTCCTTGACGCTGAGCTCCTCGGGGAACCGACCGAGGACGGTGTCGTAGCGCAGCAGATACTCGAGCACCTCGGCGTCGGCGACATCCCTCACCGTCGTGACGGCCAGGTCAGACCGTCCGAGGACGGCACGAAAGAGATTCCTGCCCACTCGGCCGAACCCGAGAAGACCTATTCTGGTTTTTGCCACGTGCAGCGCCCTCCAACCGGTCTCGTCATGAAGCCTCGCAGCGGAGCGGTCCCCGGTACTCCGGTAACGCCCCTCCCTGTCACCTCAGACTGGCCCCTGATGGCCGTCAGATGGAGCGCAGTCTAACCCCAGCGCCGAGGTCTCAGGTCAAGAACCCGAGAAGTCCCTGGAAGCCCGTCTGGCCACCCGCCTTGGCCCTAATCGAGAAGCTCACGTGCCCTGCTCCTGCTCTCGCAGCACGGCATCGAGATCCAGGAGGTAGGCCTCGACACCCTCTAGGCGAACGACCGCCAGAGAGCGCGATGCCCACTCGTCCTGCGGCTTGCGTGCCGATCTCCGATCGGCCCCCAGCGGGGAGAGAGATTCGATCCAGATCGTAGTCACCGGAATGGCCACGACCCGTTGCTCACTGGCCCCGCGAACGAACAGCAGACGCTGCATCGTCTCGAGCGGCCGCTGCGCAGCCCCCCAAGCCTCAGGATCCAGGACCGGCACCACGGTCTCGGCGCGCCGCGTGAAGCCCAGGAGGAGACTGCGCGGATCATCGACACCGATCACACCTTCGGGCGCCGTGACCTCGACGACCTGCTTGAGGCTCACCGCCATGTGGGGCGGAGCCCCCTCGGGAGCACAGCTGAACACCAGCAGCTTCAGCGAGTCGGCAGCGCCGCCAGTCACCCCTCGTGCGCTCCGTGACCCACCAGGTGTTCGAGAACCTGCAGGATGAGGTCGCGCTGCAGCGGCTTGAGGAGGTAGCGATCGGCACCCAGATCGATGGCCTTTTCGCGGTGTTCATCCGCCGAGCGTGACGTGAGCATCAGGATCGGCACGTCTTCCCACTCGACGCGCTCGCGAACCGCCGCGATGAACTCATAGCCGTTCATCCGGGGCATCTCGATGTCGACGATCATCGCCACGGGACGCGTCTCCAGAGCTCTGAGCAGCTCGATCCCTTCGACTCCGTCTCGAGCCGGTACCGCCGACCAGCCGGCGCGGTCCAGGAGTCTGGAGAGCACCCGACGCACACTCAGGGAGTCGTCGACCACCAGGACGGTCCTCTCGGGAGCTTCGGCCGGCCGTCGCTCGCCTGCGCCGCTTGAATCGCGCGACTCGGCGAGTAGTGCGGGCGGATCGAGCATGAGCACGAGATGTCCATCCGGCTTGACCGTCACACCACTGACTCCCGGATACCCGGCCAGCAGTGCCGGC
>JANQPS010001355.1 GCA_028285365.1 Thermoanaerobaculia bacterium
CCCGGCACTGATGGTCACCGGTAGCCGAGCCCCGCCGTGCTCGAATCGATGTGCCGAGATGCCCGCCCTGAGCGTTTCCGCGACGCTGGCTGCAGCCCCTGTATCGGCACCAGGAAGCAGAAGGACAAACTCCTCGCCGCCGAAACGGGCAAACGTGTCGCTGCCGCGCACGATGTCGCGACCCAGTCGCGAGACTTCGGCAAGCACGCGGTCACCGGCCAGATGACCAAAGTCGTCGTTGACCTTCTTGAAGTGATCGAGGTCGAGGAGCACGAGACTCAGCGGTCTTCTGGTGCGCCTCGACCTCGAGATCTCCTTCTGTGCCATTTCCCTGAAGAAACGCCGATTGTGGGCACCAGTGAGAGGGTCGGTGGCGGCCTCCAGATCGAGCTCACGCGACCGCTTGACTCTGAGCGTGACGTCTCTCCAGATTCCCACACAGCGCGTCACGTTCCCATGCGCATCGAAAGTGGGAGTCCCTCGGCCTTCGAAGTAACACGTCTTTCCCCGAGCGTCTTCGAGGCGGAGCTCCATCGTCCGCGCCCGCCCCCTCGAGACCAACTCGAGCGCACGACCAAAGGCTCGCCGGTCTCCTGGATGAACGATATCGAGGACCGCGGTCGGGTCCTGGTACAGCTCGTCGGGTGAGCGACCAGTGTAGAGCTCGTAAGCCGGGCTCACATACTCGAGCCGGCGATCCGGGCTCCAGATCCAGATGATGTCACTGCTGTTCTCGGCGAGTTGGCGGAAGCGTTGCTCACTCTCGGACAGTGCCCCCAGCGCGCCCCGCAGCCTGCGACGCCGCCTCTGTGCCTCGAGCGACAGGACGAGAGTGGTCGACGTCAGAGCGACTCCGACCATCGCTATCGGCTCGATGACGAGTCGGCCATTCCTCATGAGACTGTCGAGAACGATGGCACCCACAGCACCCGTGACGACGAGTGCGTGGTAGCGGGCTGGCCAGGGCACGTAGGCCGACGACAGCAGAGACACGAGAATCGCCATCACCGGCACCAGGAAAGGCTCGTCCAAGAGTTTCGCCAACCACAGTGAGGGCACGACGCTGATCGCTACGCATGACAGTCCCACGAAAACCGCATGGCGGACACCCCACACCGTCTGCAGTATCGCCAGAGCCCCGACCAGAATTGCGGCGGCGAGGAGTTTGGGAGCCAGGATCTCCGGAAACAACTCCGGGATTCGTAGCACCTCCTCGAAGGTCAGGAGAGCGTGCAGCACGAGGGCCACGAGCACCACGATCCGCAACGCGTGGGCAATCTCACGAAGAGAATCGATCGCGAGATTGCCCCTGAGCACGGCTGCGTGGGATCTCGACGCAGCCGGGTTCGAGATCGTCATATCGGGTTGGAGGTCGTGAGCGATACCCCACACCCTACCAACGGTGCGCTCTGAGATCGCTGCTCACCACCGGTTGTGAGACCCCGAGTCCCGGCACGTCCTTGACTTTCAGGAATCTCTGGAGCGATTCCGTATGTGTCGCCTCGCGGTGGGACAGAGAGGATTGAGGTGAAAGGCATTGAGCGAATTATAGCAATTCATCGATTATCACTCACACCGAGTCGCCGCAACCAGGCCCTCCCCTCGAAAGTGTCGAACAGGTCGAGTGCCTGAAACACCTCGCGCACAAGCTCAGGCTTCGCATCCAGTCGAATCAGCGCGTGCGCAATGATGTCGACGAGTCTTCCGGCCGGCGGCGGTGGCGAACGATAGAAGGCGCCGCGTGATGGGCTCCCGACGCGAGCCAGCCACTCGTCGAGCGCAGCCGAGTCGCCCCTGAGCTGGAGGAGCAAGACGTCTTCGAGCTGTGGCAGTTCTCCCGCCGCGTAGCGTTGCTCAACCTCACTCCGCACAGCTGCAATGGCCTGCTCACTCGGCCCCAGCGCCATGAGGATCTCCAGCCAGCGCACGCGCTCACGATCTCGGACCGTCCCGAGTCTCGAAGCCAGGGTGTCGACTACTCGCTCGCGATCGACCCGGAAGGCCTCTGGCGGAACCGAAGGGTCGGCAATTCCGACGCGTAGCAGTACATCGAGAGCCGGCTGGTGTCCCAGGTGAGCCAGAGCTGCCGCTGCCATCCCGGGATTCGGCTGCTCGAGGAGGGCTAGCAGCTCGGGCTCGATCGCAGGCCAGGCACCGGTGCGAGCAATCAACCACAACCACTGCGAGACCCGCCCCTCCGTACTCGCCATCGCGGCCTCGAGAGCGTCGCGCTCGATGGTGTCGAGCAGCGTGCTCGGGGGGTAGCGCGTGGTCAGCGACCAGAGACCAACCCGGTCGCTCGCGGCGCAGCTCGCAAACCTCTCCCGAAAGCGCTGGATCAGCAGACGTCGCAAGCCCTCGCCCTCGACAGACGCTCGGCCTAGAGTTCGATAACCCGCGTCGAAGAAGCCGGACGGCATCACCTCGCAGTCGTCGATCAGCCACGGTGAATCGAGAATCGCCTGCCACTGATCGAGCTCGAGGGCAAACTGGGAACGCGGCGGCACGTTCAAGAGTCGCTGACGCTCCGCCTGACTCGCGTTGGAGGCGTTTGCGACACGCATCAGCGCGGCGGTCCCGGTCCGACCGACCCTGGCGGCCAGTCGCTCGTAGACGGATTCGAGAATCGGGCCGGTCGCCCCACCCGCCCTTTCGTCGGGGGCCCGACTCACGACCTCCAGAACGACGTCCGCGAGGCCGTCGGCGTCGACACCGCGAGACAGAGCGCCGAGGAGAGCAGCAGCCAGCCAGGCTTCCAGTTCGCCTTGGACACTCGACGAGTGCAACAGGTGGCGGGCGAGCTCCGTCGACGGGCCCACGCCGTGCCCGAGCAGGAGCAGCCGTCCATGAGTCGCCAGCGGTTCCTGGTCGGCAGTCACCCAGTCGCGAGCGCTCATCAAGACGGCCTCGCGGGTTTCCACGGCGACCGGCATGAACCCCCAGTCAGGATCCCACCAACCGATCGTGCTGAGGAG
>JANQPS010001358.1 GCA_028285365.1 Thermoanaerobaculia bacterium
GGCTTCGGAGCGAGTTGGACAGACGACACCGTATCGCTCCACGAGGCCTCGTGGACGCTCGCCCTCGAAGGATCTCCCAACCAGGTCGCCTACGGAGGGCTCAGCGGAGCGCTCTTCCAGAGTGTCCCGGGCTTCTCCGGTCCGACGATCGTCGAACAGGCCAAAGGCGGAGGTTCTCCGTGGCGCCGCGTTGCACGGGTTCTGCACGACGACACGGTGGTCGAACAGTCGGAAACGGCTGCCAATCCCGCCGTCGCACTCTCGACCGACGACTTCTTCGCACTGGCAACTCTCCCGTGGATGCGCTTTCGCGAGCCCCAGGCGGTCGCGGTCCGCGGCAGCGATCTCTCACTGCTCGTCGCCAGCGACGGACAGAGCAGCAGTCCGCTCGTCCTGGGCGAGGGCAAGGGACTCCGCTCGCGAGGCCGTATCGCCTTCGGACCGGTCTCGACGAACCCGCAGACCACCCTGACACAGCAGCGCAACCTGAGCCTGGCGCAGCTGGAGCGAGGTCTTCTGGTGCGCGCCGACCTCGAGTCGACCAACCGCGCCCGTGTTCTCCCGAGTCTCGGCTCGGATGAGCCATCCGAGGTTCGCACTGCCTATCTCGAAGCCCTGAACACCGTTCACGACGAAACCCTCCAGTCGCAGTGGTCGACCCACAAGACCTACGGATCGCAGCTCTGGCCAGACAACCAGTTCAGCCAATGGCCAGTGACGATCGCGACGCCCGCTCAGAACAGCGGAGCCCACAACTACTGGAATCCGAACGGCGTCGAGCTCCTCGAGCTGCTTCGGTCTGGTGACCCTCGATGGGCCTGGGACATGGCTCTCGCGCAGAGCTGGTTGCAGCTGTCGACCGCCTATTTGAACGTCGGCGATCAACGCAACAGCAATCGCTCGGGCGCCGCGGTCACGAGCGGCGGTAACGGCGAAGGCCATTGGCACCGCAGCGCCTTCGGCTCGGACGACTACACCTACAACCGCGGGATGCACCTCGCCTACGCCATCCGTCCAGGTGCGCTCGTCAGGCAACGCTTCACCCAACAAGGGCAAATGGTGCTCGATCGCTACTCCGTCCCGCAGGCCGACCAGAGTCTCAGAGACTTCTGGACGCAAAGGGTCTCACCCGAACGCGGCATCATCCAGCACTTCGAGAACCTCGCAAACTGCGCCGAGTTCTCTCCGGGGCTCGCAGGGACGCAATGCCATGAGCGCCTTCTCGAGCTGCTCGACGAGCTCACCGAAGAGAACTTTGCAGCGGGGATCTTCTGCCAGGGTGACCAGCCTTCGTCATCGGTCTGCTCGCAACCGCAGCAGTTCATGCAGTCGGCAATGATGCACGGCTTTTTCGTCCGGATGCTGTTCAACTACGGCCACGTTTCTCCCAGCCTCGAGAGTGGCCTGCGTAGGGTCCTCACGAACTCCGCTCGCGTCTACTACGAGCAGGGAATGACACACCTGGGACCAGGACCCGAAATCGACGTCACGGGCCCGTGGGCAGCACTCCTGGAGTGCAACCTGCTCAACGGAGGAACCGAAGTCGGCGCATGTAGTTGGCTCGCGAACAGCGACGGCAGCGAGTTGCTCGAAGTCAACAAACCCCACACCCTGGCCGCGCTGTTCGTGGCGGATTCTCTCGACGCCTCACTCGGTCTCTGCGCCGTGGCCCGCAACGCGCTGGCTACCCCCTGGCTGCTCCAGCGCTGGAGCGACTACTTCGGCAACGGTTGGTGGAAGGGTTCCTCCCAGATGCTGCAAGACGCCGTCTTTGCCCTTGGGGGCTACGAGACCTGCCAGTCGCCGTGACCGTGGCTCCCCAAAAGTCAGCCCCCGTCGCTGCCGGAACTCAGCCCGACCGCGACGAGGGCTCCCCACATCCAAGAGCAAACTCGAGTCAAGAGCACTCGAGAGGTCGTCGACGCTCTCGAGGGCGCCCGCCGTTCAAGGACCGTACGGGACGGACTCTGAGAGCAGAGCGCCACTCTGCATGTCGTAGACGGCGACCACCATGTCGTGCGCCCGATTGCGCATCTTGAGAACCGTCTCGAACTCCAGGACCTCGCCCGGTGCCGGTGCCCGCTCCTGCGAGAACTCGACCGCAATTCCTGGAATGTCCGAGCGATGGCCGCGGTCGTCTTTTGCCGCGAAGAGAATCTCGACCTGCGCCGAGTACTCGTCCGACGCGATCGGGACCATGGCGATCTGTGCCGCCGGGATCCTCACGCGAACCGGCACCTCCAGCTTGCCCCAGCGCCCCCGCTTGGCGGTTCCGAGCTGGACTTCCAATCCAGGTTCACCGGCAGGATGGTCGACGAGCAGCTGACTCTCGACCGCCATGACCGCCTCGTGGGTCGGAGAGAGGTCACGGTATCCGCCGCGAGCTCGAACCTTCACCTTGGGCAGGTCGACCTCGACCCGGATGTCGCGCCAGGCG
>JANQPS010001379.1 GCA_028285365.1 Thermoanaerobaculia bacterium
AGAACGGGACGCGCGCAAAGCGCTCCAGGAGAGGTTGACTCGGGCCTTCGAGAGCGGATTTGGCACCGAGCCACGGTTCCTAGCAACGCGCGTGGCTGCTGGCGCCGCCATCGTCAGCTAGAAGAGGGAGTCGTCACGGCCATGCGAGTCGAGGTCGCGACTACACGTCGTCCACGTCGACGATTCTCGTCTCGCTCGTGAGCGTTCGATGGACCGGGCACTTGTCCGCGATCTCGCGGATCCGCGCTCGCTGTTCGTCGTCCAGCTGATCGCCGACGATCTCGAGTTGGCGCTCGATGATGTCGACGTAGCCTGTCGTGCTCTCGCAGTCTTCACAGTCTTTGGCGTGAACTCGACCGTGCTCGAGCACGACGCGGGTTCCTTCGAGCGGCCACTGTTTGCGATCGGCGTACATGCGTAGCGTCATCGACGTGCAGGTGCCGAGCGCGGCCAGCAGGAACTCGTAGGGGTTCGGGCCGAGATCGGTACCACCGACACTCTTCGGCTCGTCAGCGACGAGCTCGTGGTTCGGGGTTCTGACGCTCTGGCGAAAACCCTGGGGGCCCCCAACGACCTCGACCGTTCCGTCGAGCACGGCCGGCCGCTCCTCATGCTCCGGTTCACCGACGTAGCGACCAGCCCACGAGGCCAGCACGTCAGCCGCAAAGCGCGCATCTCGATCGTCTTTCAGCAGGAGATGATCGGCACCATCCAGAGCTACGAAGCTCTTGGGATGTCTGGCCGCCTCGTAGAGCTGCCGGGCATGATCGACGGACACGACCTCGTCGATCGGCGAGTGCATGATGAGTACGGCTTTGCGACGCAGACGCGGGAGAGTCTCGAGCAGACGATGCTCCTCGAGATCGTCGAAGAACTGCTTCTTGATCCTGAAAGTCCTTCCCGCCAGGTCGACCTCGGCTTCCGCTGCGCACGGGTCGACGCCACTCAGCACCGAGTGTTTGACGTGAGAGGGCTCGCTCGGAGCCCCGATCGTCGCCACCGCAACGACCTCTTCGACGCGCTCGGCAACTGCCAGCACGGCAGCACCGCCCAGGGAGTGACCAACGAGCAGCTCGGGAGCACTCCGCTCTCGACGCAGCCAGTCGGCGGCCGCGACCAGATCCGACAGGTTGGTGCTGAAGCTGGTATCCGCGAAGTCTCCTTCGCTTTCCCCCAACCCGGTGAAGTCGAACCGGAGGACGCCAAATCCTTTCTCGGACAACGCCCGCGAGAGCGTCCTTGCCGAGCGCAGGTCTTTGGAGCAGGTGAAACAGTGCGCGAACACCGCCCAGGCCCGAGCACGACCTTGCGGTTCCTCCAGTCGTGCAATCAGAGTCTGTCCGTCGCTGCCTTCGATCTCGATTCGTTCTGCCATGGCGCTCCCCCGTTCGTCGCTGCTCTCGAGTCGTCGACCCGTTTTCGAGTCGCGCCTAGCTACTACGACCGCCAGAGGCGAGCAGATTCCAGACCGACGCGCGCAAGCCTCGACTCAGTCTTCGTCCTCGAAGTGCTCGTACAGCCAGGAGGAAGCCGCGAGATACCCCTTCGGGTACCCGATATCGAACACCGGGGCAGCGAGCACCCACCCGAAGGCTCCCTCGCTCTCGATGATGCGCTGATAGGCAGGCACCTCGTCCAGCTCCCCCTGGGTACTCGCGCTGAGCTCCTCGAGCTGGGTCAGGAGGTGTGGCTTGCAAACGTAGCGACCACACGTGCGCCGCACCGTCTCACCGTCCGGAATGATCAGTCGACCTGGCTGTTTGTCGAAGAGCTCGTGCAGCTCGAGGATCCCCGGCTCGTGCTCGGTGTAGTCGATACGCCCACAGTTGCCGTACTCGCCCGAGTGAGCCGACTCGAGCTCGAGGACGCCGATCACGTCTTTGCCGGTGCGCTCGAAGAGCGCGACGAGATCGGCAAATCGATGTTCGGGGGACGGCAGGAAGTTGTCTGGGAGGAGCAGCGCGAAGGGCTCTCCAGCGATGTAGTCACGCGCCTGCAGGATCGCGTCACCCAGACCATTGGGGACGGCCTGTTCGATGAAGGTGATCTCGAGGTCGGCGAGTGGTGTCTCCCCTCCTGCCAGGTCAGCGACGTAGTCCTCGATGCCACCCTTGGCAGAACGCACGACGAGTCCGACCTGCCGGATTCCAGCCGAGCGGATCTCCTGGAGGACCAGCCCCAACGCAGGCTCGCTGCCGAGCGGCACGAGCTCCTTGGGTAGGTACTTCGAAATGGGAGACATACGGGTGCCGCGACCCGCCGCTGGCACGATCGCCTTGCGAACCTTTGTATTCTCGGTCATCAACTCCGCTCCACATCCATCTCGGGCCCCATGACTCGCTTTCGCCGCCGACGCGGCACGGTAACACTAGGCGCCGTTGGTACGATCTTCAGCTAGTTTCCCGCACAAGATGAGGAAAGAATCGCGTGTTCATCGTGAGAGAGAATGCAACCGGGTGTTCGGCGCTCGCGAGCTGACAGAGGTGACCTAGCGTGGACCCACTAGATCCAGCCGAGTCTCGCCGAGATCTCATCAAGAGTGTCGTGGGGGACCTTCGGGGAGAGCATCCCGAGCGCGACCAGGACGTCGAGCGGTTCTGCGCTCGCCTCTACGCCGACGCTCCGCTGGACGTCCTCTCACAGATGTCCGTTGCTGCTCTCGCGCGCGGCGCCAGCAGTCTCTGGAGCTGGCTCCAGCACCGCACGGCCGACACTCCCAAGATCCGCATCCTCAACCCCGACGAGTCGGCGCTCGACGGCAAATCGCGCACTCTCGTGGAGATCGTCGTCGACGACGTTCCCTTCCTGGTGGACTCGATCACCGGAGTGCTGGCAGACCTCGAGGCAGAGGTCGTCTTGCTCCTGCACCCCATCCTCAACGTTCATCGATCCGATGACGGTATCGTGGAGTCACTCGCCTCGGCCGGAGACCAGACCAACGGAACCCGCGAGTCCGTCATGCAGATTCATCTGCGGCGCCTTGCGGTCGGCCGGCACACTGCCATCAGAGACGCGCTCAAGGCGACCCTGACAGACGTTCGCAGCGCCGTCTCAGATTGGCAGCAGATGCGGTCGCGGTGCCTTTCGCTCGCGGAAGAGATTCAAGGACATCCTCCGCCGCTCGACGAGAGCCAGGTCAACGAGTGCATCGAGTTCATTCGCTGGCTGACGGACGACCATTTCACGTTCCTCGGCGCGCGCCAGTATCAGTTCGACGGTGGCGAGAACGACACCACCGGACGGATCGTCGCCGACTCCGGGCTGGGCATACTCCGCGACGAAACCAAGAGCGTCTTCGACGGCCTCAGACATCTCGGCCTGCTCCCTGAAGACACCCGCCACTTCATCCAGCAGCCGGTGCTCCTGCGAGTCACGAAGGCCAATCTGCGGACCTCCGTACATCGCAGCACGAACCTGGATGCCATCTCGATCAAGGCGCTCGACGACGACGGCAGGGTCATCGGCGAGAACCTCTTCGTGGGCTTGTTCACGTCGACTGTCTACTCGGAGAGCGTGCTCGATGTACCGCTGGTACGCCGCAAGGTGCAGTGGGTGATCGACAACTGCGGCTTCGATCAACGCAGCCACAACAGACGGACGCTTCAGCACGTTCTCGAGACCCACCCCAGGGACGAGATCTTCCAGATCGAGGCCGCGGAGCTCCTCCCGATCGCGCTTCGCGTGATGCAAATCAGAGGCACTTTGCAAACCGCGCTGATAGCGCGGGTCGATGCTTTCGAGCGTTTCGTCTCCTGTTTGATCTTCACTCCACGCGAACGCTTCTCGACGGCTCTGCGAACCTCGTTCGAGGAGATCCTCAGCCGCGCGTTTCAGGGCCGGGTCACGACCTACTACACCTACATGACCGACGAGCCTCTGGCCCGCATTCAGGTCATTCTCAAGACGACGCCTGGCCTGATCCCCGACGTCGACGAATCAGAGATCGAGCGCCGGCTGAGAAGAGCGGCCGAGTCCTGGAGCCTGAGGTTGGCGCGCCTGCTCGTCGAGAGCGCCGGCGAAGAGTTGGGGCACGAGCGCGCCGAGCGCTTCGGCAGTGTGTTCACGGCCG
>JANQPS010001384.1 GCA_028285365.1 Thermoanaerobaculia bacterium
GCGCTGGAACAGCCGATCCTGTCGCTCTGAGAATCATCGAGGCGAGGCGTTCGAGCAGCTCGTGGCGGCGGTCGGTCCACTTCGCGAACCCCCGCCCCTCAGGTTCGAAGCCTGAACGGACTCGGAGGAGCTCTCTCCCACTCGATCCAGGCGATGCCCGTGCGGTTGAAGTCCTTGGAGGACGATTCGCGGGCACGCGAAAGTGTGGCGGGCAAGCTCCATTGGACCACCGGAGCTAGGGATGACTTTGGGAACTAGCTGGGAGACAACTGGAGCAGGCGTCCGCTAGGCAATACTGGTCTGCGCACGAATGGCAACCCGCACCCAAGCAACCCCAAAATCCGACTCAGCCACTCCATGACTGAGCATCGATATCAGAGTCGCGATACCCGAGGTCACCATCCATGGCGAGCAAGAGAGATGAGCGTTTACTTGGCCGCGAGTTTCGAAAGATCCAGCCCAAGCTTCGGATGTTCGCCAAGGGGAGCACTCGGGTGAACACGGCACGGGCTGAGTTTGCCCAGGCACTTCGTGTCGAATCGAAAGCAGCGAAGAAGAAGGCTGTCCAAGGGGATCTCACTCAGGGCACTCGTACGGAAGGTCACGTTGCGGCGTCGCAGCTCAAAGCGCCGCGGCTCAAGAGCATCAGCGACGAGATCCAGGCGAACGTCTTCGTGACACACTTCGGCCCGGAAACCGGGAACGGGATTCGTCAGTTGAAGGCAAACCGCCGATCGACCGACGGGATGCTGTCGACCGGAACGGTTGCACTTAGTGACCTGGCGAAGATCGCAGACGAGAGCTCAGTCGCATTCATCGAGCTGGGCGAGACGCTGAAGCCACCCGACGCGATCGTTTCGAATCGCGAGGTACGGCGTCCCAGAGCTGACGTCCGAAACATCCCCGGCCGAGATTCCGGCGGAAAAGGCGTTCTGGTCGGAATCATCGACGTGGGTGGCTTCGACTTCTCGCACGAAGACTTCTTGAGTCCAGACGGTTCGACTCGGTGGTCTCGCATCTGGGACCAAGGAGAGGGTGGTTCCCGCCCCCCGCCGTCGTTTGCTGGCCTCGGGTACGGGTCGGAAATCAAGAAGGAGCACATGGACGAGGCGATCAGAGCGTCGCCGGAGATCGGCCTACCCGCATGGGCGCTGGAGCCGCAGACTCAGATGTCGTTGAGCTCCCACGGTACCCACGTCGCTTCGATCGCCGCCGGAAATCGCGGAGTCTGTCGACAGGCCTACCTGGCCGGCGTGCTGATCTCGCTGCCGGACGAAGTCGCCCGCGACCGACGACTGTCGTTCTATGACTCGACACGGGTCGCCCATGCGGTCGACTACCTGCTGCAGGTTGCAGAGGAGATCAAGGAGGAAGATGGGCTCGACGAGCTGCCGGTTTCGATCAACGTGAGCCTCGGCACCAATGGTGGCGCACATGATGCGTCGAATGCGGTCAGCCGATGGATCGACAGCGCGCTCACCGTTCCCGGCCGCTGTGTTTGTGTAGCTGCTGGTAACTCCGGTCAAGAAGCCGGAGAGACTCCGGAAGACATCGGCTTCATCATGGGACGAATCCATGCCTCCGGTCGCATCGAGGCACGGGGGCTGGACAAGGATCTCGAGTGGATCGTGGTCGGCAACGGGATCGCCGACGTCTCCGAGAACGAACTCGAGATCTGGTATAGCGGATCGGATCGATTCGCGGTTTCCGTCACGCCGCCGGGAATGCCCACCATCGGACCGATCCATCCGCAGGAGTACATCCAGAATCAGAAGCTTCAGGATGGCAGCCTGATAAGCATCTACAACGAACTCTATCACCCGGCGAACGGTGAGAACTACATCTCGATCTACCTAAGCCCCTTCCTGAGGACGAATCCCGTCGTCGGCGTGCGTCCCGGTCTCTGGAAGGTGAGATTGCACGGTATCGAAGTACGCGACGGACGCTTCGATGGCTGGATCGAAAGGGATGATCCACGAAGGCGTGGTGTGGTGGGTGAGCGGGAAGCCTGGAACTTTCCGTCGTTCTTCTCGGAGAACTCGAACGAAGATCACTCCTCAGTGAGTTCGCTTGCGTGCGGTCATCGAATCGTCTCGGTCGCGAATCTGGACGCGGCTCGAGAGCGCATCAACATCTCCAGCAGTCAGGGGCCGACCCGCGACGAACGATTCAAGCCGGATGCGGCCGCACCAGGGACGGACATCGTCGCCGCCAACGGATTCGCGAGCCCCGACGACGGTGAGTGGATCGAGATGACAGGAACGAGCATGGCCAGCCCGTATGTCGCTGGCGTGGTGGGCCTGATGCTCGCGGAGCAGCCGAAGCTGACGTCCGCTCAGGTTTGCGGAATCGTTCGCCGGACCTCGCAGCCTCTTCCCGGACGCAACTTCTCCTGGAGCGACGACAGTGGCTACGGCGTGGTGGCCGGCGAACTCTGTGTGAAGGAAGCCAAAAACCTCTCCAACCGTCGGAAGCTGAATCCATGAGAATCAGAATCTTCGAGTCCAACAAGGGCGACTGTTTGCTGCTCACCAGCCGCGATGGAAAGAACATCCTGGTCGACGGCGGGCAAGTGGGGCGCGGCAAGGATGCGTACAGCCCCAACGTTGCACCTGCCCTTGGTCGGATGCGGCGCGACGGAGGAAAGCTCGATCTCGTCTGCGTTTCGCACATCGATCAAGATCACATCGGCGGCATCCTGAAGATGGTCGACGATGAGTTCGCGTGGCGCGTCTACGAGTACCAGCGCGGCCAGGGGCTCCGTGGCAATCGTCCCGCAAACCCGCGGCCGCCTGAGATCGAGGAGATTTGGCACAACGCGTTTCATCTCACCATTCGAGCGAATCGACGTCGAATCACCGACGCGATTGCGGCGGCAGCGTTCGAGTCTCTCGCATTGGGTGACGAACTCGATCACCACGGTGAGAACTTCTTCGACTACCTGAGTACGAGCAAGAAGGAGGCCGCTCAGGTTTCTCGCCGTATCAACAGCGAGCAACTGGACATTCCGCTCAATGAGGCCTTCGGCGGCAAGTTGGTCATGCACCGTCCCAGACAATCTCCACTTCGACTCGGGGGATTCAAGATCTCTGTGGTCGGACCAACCGGGAAACAGCTAGCTGATCTCCGAAAGGAATGGGACGAATGGCTTCGATCTCGGTCTGGGCGCAAGCAACGCCGGCAGGTTCGAGAACAAGGGCGGGACGACGAAGAACTGCTTGGCAACGGTCAGCTCGATGAGTTCCTGGCCGCTTCCCTCGGTCGCCCGGTTCGAGGCGGAAGTCGTAGCTCAGTGACGCGCGCGAACATCGCGTCAATCGTCATGTACGTCGAAGAGGGGAATCAGAACATCTTGCTCACCGGAGACGCGCGAGACGATCACGTATTGGAAGACCTGATCGGTGGCGGCATCGCCGATTCCTCCGGAAGCGTTCATCTGAATGTGCTGAAGATCCAGCACCACGGCAGCGAGAACAACTTTTCGCGAGACTTCGCGAAGAAAGTGACTGCCGATCACTACCTGTTCTGCGGAAACGGTGCGAACACCAATCCGGAAAAGCAAGTTGTCGAGGCCGTGATCGACTCTCGACTCGGTTCGCGCCGTCGACGAAGTGAGAATCCACAGGTGGGAAATCGCTTCAAGCTCTGGTTCAGCGCCAGTGCCTCGACCTACGGTGCCAATTCAAGCCACATGCGAGAGGTCGAAGCCATGGTACGGCGGCGAGCGCGATCCAGCGGAGGGCAGATGAGGTACAGCTTTTCTCAGGGGTCTTCGATCTCGTTCTCTCCGTAGAGAGTACTGCCGCTCCAGTGTGAAAAGGGGGGTTCAGTCTGTGCCTTTCCGCCCAAACCAGGAGGCCTCCTGGGCGGGGATCCCGCACGGCTGGATTCACCGAAGCACGAGACTCGATTCGTTCGTGCCTGCAAGCGGGCGAACTCGTGTGGAACTACGCGCACGAAGGTCTCAGGTCTCGCACCTGAGGGTCACCAAGTAGAAATTGCCCAACTACTTGGATTGGATGGCACGCCGGGAGGGATTCGAACCCCCGACCCTCAGGTTCGAAGCCTGGCTGAGGCGCAAGCGAAATCAATGACTTGCGTCTCATTGCGGCACAACAGCGGATGCTCGAACTCTGCGCATACGCACCGGAGGCAACCGCCAGAGGACGACTGTCCCTAACGCTCGGTTTGTAGCGGACTCGACGCCCTCACCGCGAATCGCCTGCCCAGCAGACCTTCCATGACGGTAAACTGTATTCAAGATCGTCTGACGCATCTCGAATTCTCGAGCCGTACTTCCTCGGACCGACGCGTTCGAGGAACGCTGATCTGGGAGGCCGATCATGACTGCTCGACTGGCCAAGTCGTTTCTGGGGGCTCTCGCCCTCTCCGTTTGTCTCTCTACGCCCGCGTCGGCAGTGAGCATCGAGATCGTCTACGAGACGGACATCGCTAGTGTGAGCGTTCCGTTCCTCGATTGGCTCGGGCTCGATCCCAATCCTACAGTCGGCGATCCGCTGAGCGTGACACTTCGCATGGACGATCTGACGCGTTTGACACCGGACTCGCATCCGGCGAGCTTCGACCCGGACTTCAGGTCGGACGCCGTCACGATCGAGATGTCATTCGCCGGGTATGAGTTGATTCAACCCACGCCGATCTCGGGGTTCGTCAACGTCATCCATTGGTCGGACTACGATCAGATCGTGTTCTCTACGATCGACAATCTCGAAGCGTTCTACATCGCGGGCCACACGATCCCGGCGCCCTACCACTACGTCAATCTTCCCACTCTGAGCGTCACCCTCGATCTGGGCGGGCCGCTCGACGATGACGTGATCCCGGCTGATCTGCCCCCGATCGATGCGGCCCGCGCGGCGGTGGCGCTCGGCAACGAAGTCGCCATCGACCCGACTCTACAGCCGTACTTGCTCAACATGTCTGCGAGCAGCGGCTCGATCAACTACACCGTCGTACCGGAACCCAGTACCGGAGCGCTGCTGGGTCTCGGTGTGATCCTGACCGCGAGCCGACGACGGCTCTCGAGGCGTTCACCGAACCCGAGGTGACCAGGCCCGACTGAGGCCACTTCGCGACACGAGGCGCTCGGGCGTGGTTCGTCGCGGCGGCTCAGGCCTCGCTCTCCGCCAAACGCCTGTGCGCCAGGGGGAGGAGAAGAACCGCGCCGGCCAGCAGGCGGTGTGCGCTAGCCATCCCCGATCGATGGGCGCAACAGGCGACCCGAAGCTCGCGTTCTGCTGCGGCTGAGGCTGCGGA
>JANQPS010001299.1 GCA_028285365.1 Thermoanaerobaculia bacterium
CGGGTCAGCTACGACCCGCTGGCTCTCGGGTCCGTATTGTCCCCAACCCGAAATGGAGACGTAGACCAGGTCCGCTTTCACCTTCTGCAGATCTGCATAGCCGAGCTCCCACTCGGCCATCGTCCCAGGTGTGAAGTTCTCGACCAGGACGTCCGCATCCGCCACCAGCTTGCGCACGATGTCCCGGGCCTCCTGCTTGTGCAGGTCGAGCGTCAGGCAGCGCTTGTTGCGATTGACAGTCGCGTGGAGAAACGAGAGAGGAGCGTCGTGGCCCGGGAGGAGCGGCGGCAGCCTGCGACCCACCTCACCCGACGGCATCTCGACCTTGATCACCTCCGCGCCGAAGTCGCCGAGCAGACCGGCACACAGAGGACCTGCCCACGTCGTCGACAGATCGAGGACCTTGAGGCCTTCGAGCGGCCCCGAGAGATCGCTGCGGGCGTCCTGGAAGAAGTCCGATCTGTTCAGGGCGTCGTCGGCATTCTGAGTGTCGTTCGAAGCGTCGGTCATGGTGTCGATCTCCGTCGGGCGTGGACTCGCGCCTTGCGCCGACTTCGAGGTGCTGTCTCCTCGGAACAGCGGATCTCGCCGACGCATGTCAGCGTCTGATGGTCGAGGGTGGATGGTCGCATCAACAATACGCAAGCGGTTCGATCCGACCAACCCGCCCCGAGTCTCTACGAGGCGCGTCTCTTGTCTTCCCTTGCCCGGCGTGGAAGAGTGAATGTCTCAACCAAGCGACAGTATGGAGACCGTGCCCGTGATGGATCAAAACGGTTTCAGCAATCCGAAGGACCAGCTTCGGGCGTCAGGCACGTTGGCGGTGCTGCTGGCACTGATCTTCGTTCTCGCGGCGAGCCACGCCTTGGCGCAGGACGAAACCTTCGAGGTGCCTCGCCTGCCGGACGGGACACCGGACTTCCAGGGAGTTTGGGCCAACAATGCCGCGACGCCGCTCGAGCGACCCGAGGAGTGGGAAGGCAAAGAGGAGCTGACCGACGCCGAGCTGGAAGATCTCAAGCGCGCGGCCGCTGAGGCGACGGCTGGCGTCGACGACGCGCTGTTTGGGGACCAGCTGGTGCGAGCAGCGATCGCAAAATCCAAGGCTGAGTCCTACGACCCCACGACGGGCAACTACAACGCCTTTTGGGTCGTCGAGCGCGACTTCGACAATCGCACGTCTCTCATCGTCGACCCGCCCAATGGTCGGCTCCCGCCGTTGACGCCCCAGGCGCGGGAGCGCCAGGAGGCCCGACGCGCCTACCTCGCAGAACACCCTGCAGACTCCTGGGAAGACCGCCCCCTCGGTGAACGCTGTATCAGCTTCGGATCGCCGCGACTGGGCGCTGGCTACAACAGCTACTACCAGATCGTGCAATCACCCGGAACGGTCGCGATTCTCATGGAGACCATCCATGACGTACGGATCATTCCAACTGATGGTCGGCCACATTTGTCGAGCGACATTCGCCAGTGGCACGGAGACTCTCGAGGTCGCTGGGAAGACGACACGCTCATCATCGAGACGAAAAACTACTCTCCCAAGAGTCGGCTACGCGGTTCGACCGAAAACCTGCGCGTGATCGAGCGTTTCCGTCGCTCGGGTCCCGATACGCTCGACTACCAGGTGACCCTGGATGACCCCGACACCTGGACGCAGCCCTGGACCGTGCTCATTCGCCTTCAGAAGAGTGAGGATGCGATCTACGAGTACGCCTGCCATGAGGGCAACTACGGCATGGAGGGCATCCTGGCCGGCCACCGCGCCGAGGAGAAGAAGGCCGCCGAGCAGGCTTCAGCCACCGACGAGTCAGGCTCGCGGTAGCTGCCGCGACGAAGAGATCTTCGATGGGATCGAGCAGGAGACGAGAGCTCGGCCGCCCCTTCAGAACGGTTCGGTCGGGTCTCTACCG
>JANQPS010000001.1 GCA_028285365.1 Thermoanaerobaculia bacterium
TCCAGGCGCCGCGCCAACACCACCCAGAGACCTCGGTCGACATCAGCTGATCGGCGAGATCGTCGACTCCAAGTGTTTTCTCGGCGTCATGAAGCCTGGTCGCGGGAAACCCCACCGCGCCTGCGCCGCCGTGTGCCTGGCCGGCGGCATCCCACCCGCCTTCTACGTCCAGACGGCCTCCGGCGACTCCGTGACGCTACTGCTCACCGACTCGCGAGGTGAAGCCGTTGCGTGGGAGCTCGACGACTGGATCGGCGAGCCTCTCCGCGTCGACGGCCAGGTGGTCGAGAGCAACGGCTGGTTGGAGCTGCGAATCGAAGAAGACGGTCTAGCTCGTCTTTGAGTAGGAAGAACAGAAGGACCGGTCCGCCTTCACCGTCTGTCGATTCGCTCCAGGAATCGAAGAAGCGGCTCTTCCACGCTGGGCCATCTGTCCGACTCCGGCGCCATGACTTCGAAATGGCCGGCCCGATCGATTATCACCAGCTCGACGGAGTCTCCTAGCTCGCTCGCCCGTTGTGCATACCGCTCTACGAGAGCAACCGGCACGCTCGGATCGTCGATCCCGTGGAGTAGGAGCTGAGGCACTCCCAGAGGCAGCAGCTCCATGGGGGACCCCAGTGCATAGCGGCCCGCTACGTCTTCGGGAGCTCCCCCCATGAGTTGAACCACACCGTCCCCGCAGAGCCGCTCAGGTTGCGCAAAGTGTGCTCGAAGATCGGCGACTCCGCCGAGACTTACAGCTCCTGCAATCGGTAGCGCATCCGACATCGCGAGCTCGCTGTCGGGGCTCAGTCCCGGTCGTGCCGCAAGCCACAATGCCAAATGACCTCCTGCCGAGTGGCCGACCGCAACCACTCGTGAAAGATCCAGGGGAACGTCCTCAGCCACCTTCCTCAGGTAGTCCGTCCCTCGTCCAACGTCGAGAAACGTCCCGGGCCAGCCGCCGCCTTCCTCGATGGCCTGTCGATGTTCCAGGTTCCAAGTCGCCCAGCCATGCTCAGTCAGCTTCTGAGCGAGACGTTCAATGTGACGATAGGTGTGCCAACCCTGCCAGCAACCGCCATGAAGAACGACCGCTACTGGATGAGGTCCAGGACCTTCAGGCAGTCGAAGATCGCCATGCTGATGCTCACCAGCTCCATAAGAAGCCCTGAGGTCGTAGTCGATCGGCGGAAACTCAAAGTCACCGGGCCCGAGATACTGCCCGAACACTGCCTGAGGAGCGACGATGAGAAGGAACTGAAAGAGCCTGCACCACATCTCCCTGCGCGTCCTTACAGTGAGTTCACGTTGTCAGGTTGGTCGTTCTCGAACACGATAACAAGTGCCCCGCGCTCGGCCCGAACTGAGTCATCTGACTTCAGTCCAATCCGTTCGCTGTCGAGCGTTCCGACGACCGACCGGAGTCAGGCGGCCACTCGAACGATCTCTCGGGCGATGAGCGCGATGGCACCGTGATCCGTGCTCGCCGCTCAGCCAAGCGCTCGGGATCTCAACGAGCTAACAAGGGGACGAGTCGGTGTCCCGCTCAGATTCACTCTCAGCTCGTCGCCGTGGCTGTTGGAGATGTGGGAAACGGTCTGCCGTTTTCCGAGCAGATGCGGAAATCGCGGAGCGATTTCCGAGGGCCTGTGGCCCGTCAGATGCGGCATCTTCAACAGTCTTCGGAGCCACTCGATCTCGCATGCAGATTCTTTCGAAAAAGCCATCGAAACACTTGACAAGGTTCTGGAGGGTTCTGCGCCGAACGGTGCATCCTCTAGAACAGAGAGCCCTCACGCCGCGAAGGGAAAGCTCCTGCAGAACTTCGATGGCATCGGGACTTCAATGGAGAACTCGCCCGAGTTCTCCATTCAGGCGCGCTCTGAGAGGGTCGGAAAAACGGGGTGTACCCTGAAGCTTGTAGCCGTAAACTCCTCGGAGACCGCCCATGTTCGAACCCCTCATCGCCTCAGACTCTCTTGCCGAACGACTCCGCACATGCGAGCAGATAGACCAGCTGGGTGAGGACATTGCCGAGCTCGCCGCACACATCTCAGCGGCCACGTACGAGCTGCTCGTCATGATTCGCGAGTTCGACGACGGCAAGGGCTGGAACAACGCTCGGTCGTGTGCTCACTGGTTGAACTGGCGTATCGGTCTGAGTCTCGGTGCTGCGCGCGAGAAGGTCCGCACTGCCCGTGCTCTAACGAACCTGCCGCTCATCTCCGACGCCATGCGCACCGGCAGGCTCTCGTATTCCAAGGTGCGAGCGATCACCCGCATCGCCTCAGCCGAAAACGAGTCTGAGCTCCTCACCCTCGCATTGGATTGCACGGCTTCCCAGATCGAGAGGATCGTCCGTGCGTATCGACGAGTCGACCGCCTTGCCGAGGCTCAGCAAGCAGAGAACCGCTACAAGAGTCGCTCGCTCAGCTACTACACCGACGACGACGGCATGCTCGTTATCCGGGGTCGCCTCGATCCCGAGCAGGGTGAAGCCTTCCGCAAAGCGATCGATCACGCTGAGCAGGTCCTCTTCCGTCGCGAGAAGGAGACGCTGCCTGGTCAGGTCGCGCCAGACGTTGCCGAAGAGACGACCCACACCCAACGTCAGGCCGACGCTTTGGTGCTTCTCGCAGAGACCGCCCTCGAATCAGGACTCGACTCTTCGTCGAGCCGCCAACGAGCCGAGGTCGTACTCCACGTCGACGGCGATGTGCTCGCGGATCCAGACGCCGACGGCCAATGCTGTCTCGAATCGGGTCAAAACGTTTCCGCGGAAACGTCTCGGCGATTGAGTTGCGACGGCTCCACCGTCACCATGCTTCACGACCAGGACGGCCCTGTCCTGAGTCCCTCGAATGGAATCACTCTCGACGTCGGGCGCAAGACCAGGGTGATTTCACCGGCTCTGAGACGCGCCTTAGACCATCGAGACAGCAAGACCTGCCAGTTTCCTGGCTGCAACGTCCATCATTGCGAGGCTCATCACATTCATCACTGGGCTGCGGGCGGCGAGACCAAGCTCGACAACCTGGTCCTCACCTGCAAGTTCCATCATCGGGCGCTTCACGAGGGTGGCTATCGCGTGGAACGACGTGGCGGTAGGTTGGAGTACCGCGACCCCGAGGGAAGGCTGATCGACAACGCGCCTGACATGCCGCTTGTTGATGGTGACGCCGTCTCGATTCTTCGAGACCGTCGCCGCCTCGAGGGTATCTCGATCGACTCCAAGAGCAACCTTCCGTACTGGGACGGAGCGCCAATGGATCTCGGAGCAGCAGTCTCAGGATTGAGGTCGTAGCGCAACATCGTGGACTCTGCCAGCTGGGGCTGAGGGAGCTCTGGTCCCCGGGGAGCCGGCTGGGGCTACGGCTACTACGTAGCTCGTTCCAAGCGGCCACCGGTCGGGGTACATGTGTGCCAAAATGTCTGGATCCTCTCGCTTCGCCCACTGCACCTCTGACACGACCTTCCTCTCGCACCAGGGCAACCGACTCCCGTCCAGATTCGTATCCGTCAGCGATGACTGCAGAACCCGTAGCCACCTTCTCGGAGTATCCGAAGCGAGCCCATCTCATCGCCGGCGTGGACCTCGCCGCCGGTAGCTACCGAGCGCGCTTCGCCCTCGACTCTCACGAGCTCGACGCCATCCTGCGACTTCGCTTTCAGGTGTTCAACGTCGAGCTGGACGAGGGATTGGACGATTCGTGGTCGACCCGACGCGATCACGATCGCTTCGACGCCCACTGCCATCACCTGCTCGTCGAAGACTCGCGCACCGGAGAGGTGATCGGCACCTACCGCATGCAGACGCGTCACATGGCCGAAGCCGGAGAAGGCTTCTACTCCGCGGACGAATACGACCTCTCGGACCTGCCGGCCGAGGTCTTCGAGAGCTCGGTCGAGGTGGGGCGCGCATGTATCGCCAAGGAGCATCGCAACCGCCAGGTGTTGTTCCTGCTCTGGCGGGGGCTCGCGACCTACATGCAGCGCACGAAGATGCGCTACCTGTTCGGCTGCTCTTCGATCAACAGTCAGGTCCCGGCTGAGGGCCTCAAACTGGAGCGTCAACTTCGCGATCGAGGACGAGTCCGCGAGGACTTCTTGCTCGATGCGCTACCTCGTCTGCGCTGCCAGGCGTCGGAAGACGCTGTCGATGCGACTCCGGACGTGGACATCCCGACCCTCTTCGGCACCTATCTCCGCTACGGCGCCAAGGTCTGCAGTGAGCCGGCAATCGACCGCGACTTCAAGACCATAGACTTCCTGGTGCTCCTCGACATCGAGGAGTTGAGCGACCGCTCACGCCGTCTCTTCTTCGAATAGCCACAACGCCGCCACCATCTCGACGCCTCGAGTTGGCCCGGCGATCTCGATGCTGCTCTTCCGTCTCATCGTCAAGACTTCACTCGCCTGGGCAATCTCGATTGCACACTGGCTCGGTCTGCTCGTGCTGCTGGTGATCTTCGCCTTCTCCAAGCGCTGGCAACGTCGGGCGCAGAAGATGGTCCTCAAGTCATGGGGACGCACGGTGATGCGGGTGCTGGGGGTGCGACTGGACGTCGAAGGAGCTCCACCACCTGGCGGGTTCCTGGTCAGCAATCACGTGAGCTATCTCGACATCCTGGTGCTCTCTGCGCTCGTCCAACCTCGCTTTGTCGCCAAGGCCGAGATCCGGAGCTGGCCGCTCGTCGGTTGGTTCTGTCGCTCGGTCGACATCATCTTCGTCGACCGTACGAAGAGGCGCGACACGGTGCGGGTCGGTCAACTGATCCAAGAAGGTCTCGATCAGGGAGACACCATCGTGCTCTTCCCTGAAGGGACGAGCACCCACGGCGCCAAGATCGCTCCGTTCAAGCCGCCGCTGCTGGCTCCCGCTGCCGCGGCCAATCTGCCAGTGCACTTCGCCTCCCTCGGCTATCGCACGCCAGCGACCGAAAGACCAGCATTTCTCTCGGTCTGCTGGTGGGGCGAGACACCGTTCGGAGCACACTTTCTCGATCTGACCAAACTGCCCAGCATCCATGCGACCGTGCGCTTCGGCGAAGCCCCGGTGCTCTCGGAATGTCGCAAAGAGATGGCTCGCGAGCTCCAGGAACGCGTCGACGACCTGTTTGATCCCATCGTCGACTTCGTTCCCCAGAGTCCCGAAAACCCGATCCCGGTGACCGAGCCGGTCTGACTGCCGATGCGTCGGATCATCGACCTGCCCGAGAAGCCAACGATCGGGATGTCCCCTCCGCAACACCGCTAGACGTCATCACCGGAAGCGACGTGCGCAAGCTCCTA
Organism: Thermoanaerobaculia bacterium; assembly: GCA_028285365.1. Lineage (GTDB taxonomy): Bacteria > Acidobacteriota > Thermoanaerobaculia > Multivoradales > Multivoraceae > JANQPS01. Next base: position 5,278 of record JANQPS010000001.1, read on the forward strand.
CTGATTGCGGGCGGCTTCTACGCCGTGCTGGTCGTCGCCTCGAACGTCGTCCGGCTGGTCGACGAGCCCGTCGCCAGAGTCTTCGAGGACCGACAGACCGTCGAGCTGGACGCTCGGCGCGGCTTCATGAGTGCACCGGGTCGCACGACTCTGGCCTGGCGATCGTGGGGCGACCCGCGCACAGACACCCTGCCGGTCATCCTGCTGCACGGATCACCAGGGAGCGCCAACGACTTTGTGACACTCGGCCCGCTCCTGGCGCAGGACCGGCTCGTTCTCGCTCCAGACATGCCCGGGTTCGGGGCTTCGTCGCTCGAGGCTCCTGACTACTCCGTCGAGTCGCACGCGGCCTACGTCAGCCAGTGGCTCAGTGAGCTCGACATCGACCGTGCTCACCTACTGGGCTTCAGCATGGGTGGTGGAGTGGCACTCAGTCTCGTGGGCGCCGAAAGCGAGCAGGTGGCCTCGATCACCATGGTGGCGGCCATTGGCGTCCAGGAGCTCGAGTTGCTGGGCAACTACACGCTCAATCACTTCCTGCACGGAGCCCAGATCTGGCTGCTGCGAGGCCTCAAGCTCCTCACTCCCCACTTCGGCGCCTTCGACCGTACGCCCCTGACCTATCAGTACGCGCGCAACTTCTACGACACCGACCAAAGACCTCTGCGTGGCGTGCTGCAGACCCTGGAGCAACCGTTCCTGATCGTTCATGGCGAGCACGATCCACTCGTGCCGAAGCAGGCGGCCCTCGAGCATCACCGGCTGGTCCCGCAGAGTGAGCTGATCATGCTCGACCGCAGCCACTTCTTCGTGTTCAGGAACGCCGACATCGTCAGCGACGAGATCCTTGACTTCCTGAGGCGGGTCGACGACGGCACCGCGACCCGGCGAAGCGAGGCGCCGCGAGATCGAGTCCGTGGGGCCGCGAGCGATTTCGATCCGAAGATGATCCCTGCGTGGACCGGGCCGGCGCTGCTGTCGGTTCTGGTGCTGCTGGCGCTCGCGACGCTCATCAGCGAAGACTTGACGCTGATCGGTGCCGGTCTCCTGGTCGCACAGGGTCGCATCGGCTTCCCCGCCGCCTTCGTAGCCTGCTACGTCGGAATCGTGGGAGGCGATCTCTTGCTCTTCCTTGCAGGTCGCACGCTGGGTCGACGAGTGTTGGAGCACCGCCTCTTCAAGTGGTGGGTGAGCGAAGAGTCGATCGAGAAGAGCTCTGAGTGGCTCAGACGACGCGGTGCCATCGTCATTCTCGTCACTCGCGTGTTGCCGGGCACACGCCTGCCCACCAACGTCGCCGCCGGCCTCCTCCGAACGAGCGCCCTCGCCTTCCTGGTCTACTTCGCTCTCGCCGGTCTGTTCTGGACACCCTCGATCATCTGGGGGAGCGCCAAGCTGGGCGAGCAGCTCCTCCCGATGCTCGAGGGACTCCGCTACCAGGCACTGACCGCAGTCGTGCTTCTCGCCCTGGTCATGTGGCTAGTGCACCGGGTCGTGGTGCCGCTCTTCACTTGGCGCGGCCGCCGCAAGATGATCGGTCGTTGGCGACGACGACTCCGCTGGGAGTTCTGGCCGTCCTGGGCGATCTATCCGCCGGTCGTCCTGTCGATCCTGAGACGCGGGCTCGCCGCTCGTCGACTCACACTCTTCACATCCGTCAATCCCTGCATGCCAGCGGGCGGCTTCGTGGGCGAGTCGAAGGCGGACACTCTGAGACTGCCCGCACCACGGTGGCTTCCCAAGTGGCGGGAGATCGGGCCGGGAGAGCTGAAAGAGCGTTGCGAGCAGGTGGTGGGTTTCATCGAGGCCGAGAACCTCAGCTATCCCATCGTGCTCAAGCCCGACGCCGGTCAGCGTGGCGAAGGCGTCGCCATCATCCAGAACGCCGATGAGATCGAGCCCTACCTGAGTTGGCAAACGTCCGCGGTGATCGCTCAGGAGTACATCGGTGGCCTCGAGTACGGCATCTTCTGGAGCCGCCACCTCACTACCGCAGACTCCGGACGCGTCGATGATTCGGGGCAAGGCGTCGTCTTCTCCATCACCGTCAAGCGCTCACCGGTCGTCACCGGTGACGGAGCGAAGACGCTCGAGCATCTCATCCTCGAAGACCCTAGAGCCCACCTGTTGGCCGTGACCTACCTGCGCGAGAACCCCGGCGCCGAAAAACGCGTTCCGGCAGCAGGCGAAGACGTCCCGCTGGTTCTCGTTGGCGCCCATTCCCGCGGCACCGTCTTCACCGAAGGTGGCCATCTCCATAGCGAACAGCTGGAGCGCACCTTCGACACCATCTGTGCTTCGATCGAGGGGTTCGACTTCGGGCGCCTCGACGTGCGGGTACCGAGCGAAGAAGCTCTCGCTACGGGTGAGCGCCTCAAGATCCTCGAGATCAACGGCATCACGTCGGAACCCACGAACATGTACGACGCCCGCTACTCGCTTCGCGACGCCGTCCGGATGTTGACCGACCAGTGGCGCCGAGCGTTCGAGATCGGCGCATGGCGAAGAGAGCAGGGGCGCGAGCCCGTGGGCGCGCTGGAGCTCTGGAGGATGTGGCGAGACTTCAGGAAGCGCTACCCGGTCCGTCGGTAACGCTCAGACGCCCTCGGACGCCCTCGAAACCTCTATGCGAACTTTTCGTATAGAAGGCATGCCCAAGGGAAACAAGTCGGCCAATCCACCCTTCGTCCGCCCGGTCGACCTTCAGGTGCTCCTTGCACTGTCGACTGGTCCACGCCACGGCTACGGACTGATTGCAGACATCGAAGAACAGAGCGGCGGGCGGATTCGGCTCGTTCCTGGCAACCTGTACACGGTTCTGCGACGTCTTCTCGACTGGGGCTGGATCATCGAAAGTGACGACCAGGACGCGTCGCCTTCTGCCGGACCCCCGAGGCGCACGTACGAGCTCACGCCTGGCGGTCTTGCGGCTCTTCAAAACGAAGCCAATCGGTTGGGAGACGTGCTGGAGGTCATGGACTCACTTAGGCTACGCCCAGGGACGGTCAGAGGATGACGTTTCAGCGACGCCCAGCCTCCGAGAGGCAGCCGCCCGCGGCTCATCGAGCGGCCCTGGCAACGTACGGGCTCCTCATCAGGCTCTATCCCAGCGACTTTCAGAGGCGCTTCAGTAGCGACCTGCTCGACTGCTTCGACGACCTGCTGACCTCGAGTCGCAAGCGCGGCAGGACGCAGTTCTGCAGCGCCATTGCTAGGACCTTCATCGAGTCGCCGCTGAGCATCGCGACCGCATGGAGACACCGAAACTCGCGAACTCTGGAGCATCGCGCCAATCGCCCGGAAGCAACCACGAGGACCGACGTCATGGACCGCATTCTTCTCGATCTCAAAGTCGTCCTGAGGGGCCTGCTGCGCAACCCCCTCTACTTCACTCTCACGATCGCATCGCTCTCGGTGGGAGTCGGCGCCACGACGACGGTTCTCTCGGCCGTGAGCTCGATTCTCGAGCCGCCGGGTGCCCTTCCCGACCCCCAACAGCTCTCCAGGGTCACCGAGAGGCACGACTACGGGACTCGCGAAGTGTCGTACGGCAACTTCACGAGTCTCCGGGAGCAGACCGGTGAGGTATTCCAGGATCTCGCTCTCCACCGTCTCGAGACCTTCGCGCTCCAGACCGACGACGGCGCAACGCTGACCTCCGGCGAGCTCGTGTCGGCGAACTACTTCGAGACGCTTCAGCTACGACCCGAGCTGGGCACGTTCTTCAGGAGTGCGGACTCCGAGCAGCCGTCGAGTCCACTCCACGCCGTACTGTCGTACGAGTTCTGGCATCGGGCGTTTGGTGCCGATCGCGACGTCATCGGTCGAGTGATCGAGCTCAACGATCGTCAGGTCGAGGTGGTCGGCGTCACCCCGTCGGGCTTCGAAGGAACCAAGTTCGGGCTCGGAATGGACCTCTGGGTACCCGTGAGACCGTGGGGGCGAGCGAACGGCTGGCCCGATGAGTGGGTCGAAGGACGAACGGGATCGTCCTGGCTGGTGATCGGTCGGAGGCAACCGCATGTCGGTCTCGATCAGGCACAGCAACAGCTCGACGTCACCGCCGCGCGCCTCGCCAATGACTTTCCAGACAGCAACCGCAGCACGCGCTTCAGTGTCTTCGACAACTCGATGGCCGACGCAACCCCTCACATCGGGACGTCGGCGACGCTGATCAGCAACATGGCTCTTGCTGCCGCGTGCCTCGTGTTGATCGTGGCCGCTGCCAACGTCGCGGCCCTACAGCTCGCGCGGGTGGTGGCCGGTCGCAGCGACCAGAACCTCCGCAGCGCTCTCGGCGCAAGTCGCCTTCGCGTCCTCAGACTGCCGCTGCTCGAAGCCGCCATCGTCGCCATCGTGAGCGCCAGCCTGGGTGTCGTGGTCGCCATGCTCGCAAGCCGGCTCTTCCTGGGTTACCTTCCCGCCATTCCCTACCGGTTTGCCATCGACTTCGCTCCTGACCTCGGTGTCGTCTCGACCATCTTCCTGCTCACCCTGGCAGCGGCCTTGACTCTCGGGATCTTGACGGCCCTCGCCGGAACCGGCGCACGCCGATCGACCTCGCTTCTGGCTCCAGG
>JANQPS010000004.1 GCA_028285365.1 Thermoanaerobaculia bacterium
GTCGATGCCGTGGTCGCCATTACCGGAGATGATGTTGGCGGCGCCAACGGCTTCAGTACCGATGGTGTTTCCGGTGCCGTCGATGTCGACACCACTCTCGTCGTTTGGAATGGCCGAGAGCTGGCCCACATCCGCTCCGATGATGTTGCCCGCCAGCCAGTTGTCGTCACCTGACGAGCCGATGTTGACGCCGTCGAGCCGATTGCCCGAGATGAGGTTGCCTCTGGGCAGAGTGGGCGCCGGGAGATCACGTCCAACGAGCGGAACGTCGATACCGACCTGGTTGCTGTCACGCCCCAGGTTGATGCCATGGAGGAAGTTCCCGAGGTCGCTCGTCCCCGTCGCATCAGTACCGATGAGGTTGCCCATGACCAGGCTGCCGTCACAGTTGAGGTCGATTCCGTCACCGCCGTTGCCCGAGATGAGATTCCACTCTTCGGGCAAGAAGCCGCCGATCAGATGGTCACAGGTGGTGTCCATCCCCGAGAACGTTGCCGAGATGCCGTCGCTGCTGTTGTCGTTGGCGGCCACCGCACTGCCGTCGACCGTGGTGCCGATGAAGTTGCCCTGGATGGTGTTGTAGGGCGAGGTCATCGAGATGGCGGTCGTGCAACCTGCGATCGAAAGCCCCGTGATCGTCGTGCCCTCCGACTCGTCCATCGGGTCGGTCAAATGGTTGATGTTGATGCAGCTGCTGCCGCCGTTGATGATCGAAATCTTGATCTGAGCATTCGTAAAGCCGATCATCGAGTTGGCCACTGCGCCCGTCTGCGTGTAGCCGTCGATGGTCAGCTGCTCGGTGATCGTCGGCAGCTGAGGGTTGGTGATCTCACACACCTGATCGGTGGGACACATGCCGGCTGGAATCGAGAACTCGATGGTGTCCGCGCCGGCTTGAGCGTTGGCCTCCTGGATCGCCGCGCGCAGGGTGCAGGTCCCGCTGCCCATCGAAATCTCGCAGGTGCCGTCGCCGGCGTTGAAGTCGGCCTCGTTACCCGTCGAGTTTACGGTGATCTGAGCCGTGACCTGCGTCTGAAGGGCTACGAAGAGCACAAAACAGAGAGCAACGATTCTCGACATGAGCAGCTCCTCGGACGACATGGCGGCGGCCAGCGTCCATGACTTGATCCCCGTCCGGAGCGCCATTTCCGCACAGCGACGGCGCCTGGCAAGGGGTCTGTTCGGGTTCCTGACTGCTCAAACGACGAGAGCGAGCCGAAGAGCACACGTCGTCACACAAGACTCGCGCATTCGACACCTGATAGCCAATTGGCTACCATCGGCCCCATGTTGGCTGACGGAGTCCGTGAAGCGAGGTTGCGCGCCAACCTGTCGCAAGCAGAGCTGGCCAAGCGCGCTGGAGTTCCCAAGTCGACGGTGGGTCGGATCGAGAGTGGGGCTCGCAACCCATCGGTAGAGCTCGTCGAGGCGCTGATACGAGCCGCCGGCTTCGAGCTCGTCCCGACCCTACGAGAGCCTGATCCGTCCTCCGACCCGATGATCCAAGAGGCGCTTGCCAGGACACCTCTCCAGAGGCTCCGCGACGCCGCCCGGGCCGCAAACTTCGTGCTCCGCGGACGACGAGCACTCGAGCGAACCCGTGAATGACCAGCGCGAAAACGTGGTCTTCGATCCCGAGCAGATCCTCGCGGTGCTCCATGAGCATCGCGTTGCCTACGTGCTCATCGGCGGAATGGCGGCGGTCCTGCACGGAGACATCGGAGTCACCGTTGACGTCGATATCGTCCCTGACAAGCGGGACGACAATACGGCTCGGCTCGCTGCAGCCCTGCGCCACCTCGAGGCGAAGCTTCGTGCCCCCGATGCACCTCTTGGTCTGCCCTTCGACTGTTCGAGAGAGTTCTTCGACAACTTGGCCGACGACGCGATCCTGAACCTCGCCACGCACAGTGGAAGCCTCGACCTGACCTACAAGCCGAGCGGCACCCATGGTTATCGAGACCTCGCGCGAGCTGCGATGATCGTCGAGCTGGGTCCCGGTCGATCAGCGACGGTGGCCGCACTCGCCGACGTGATCCGATCGAAAGAGGCTGCCGGCCGGGAAAAAGATCGACTGGCACTCCCCCGACTCCGCCGCCTCTTGGATTCACTAAAAGCCGACCCACCCAACCCAAGCGAGAACGACGAGACCACGTAGACGGCTCACAAGGAGAAACACCGCATGCGCATCGGAATCATGGCCGGCGCCACCGAAGGCCCGGACGGCACCCTCGACGGACTCATCAAGCGCGCCCAGCAGGTCGAAAGCCTCGGCTTCCACTCACTCTGGGTCGCCAACATCTTCGGCCACGATGCGATCAATTCGCTGGGCATCGTCGGCCGCGAGACCAAAGCCATCGAGCTCGGCACTGCCGTCGTGCCCACCTATCCCCGCCACCCCGTCGCCATCGCCCAGCAGGCGCTCACGAGCGGCGTCGCCTGCAAAGGGCGATTCACCCTCGGCATTGGTCTCTCGCACAAGGTCTTCATCGAGGACGTCCTCGGCATGTCCTTCGACAAACCCGCCAAACACATGCGCGAGTATCTCCAGGTGCTCGCACCGCTTCTGCGCGGTGAGCCCGTCTCCTTCCAGGGCGAGCAGTACCGAGTCCAGGCCGCACTTCAGGCTGACGACGCCGAAGGAGTGCCGCTGCTCGTCGCCGCGCTCGGGCCGGTCATGCTTGGCCTCGCCGGGCGCTACACCGAAGGCACCATCACCTGGATGTGCGGCCCCAAGACGCTCTCCGAGCACATCATTCCCACCATCAACCAGGCCGCCGAAGAGGCGGGTCGCGATACCCCGCGCGTCGTCGGTGGCTTCCCCATCGCCGTCACCAACGACGTCGGCGCCGCCAAGGAGAAGGTCGCCGAGATGCTCCAGA
>JANQPS010000020.1 GCA_028285365.1 Thermoanaerobaculia bacterium
TCCGGCAACGTTTGCGCAGGCCACCAGGAGCAGAAGCGCTACCGCGGCCGAAAGGACCAAGAGAGGCGCGCGCAGGTCTTCCGTCATCGCGTCACGCAGCGGAGTCAGTCGGATTCCCTTGTCGCGGTTGGTGGACGGGTGCATCTCGGCGAGACTCGCACTCAGAGTGTCGACCTCCGCCTGGGCCCCCGCGAGCTCGACATGTGACGCCAGTCGGCCAACCAGGACGAAGTTGTGGTACTGGCGCGCCTGCGCAAAGTCGCCGTCTCGGATGAGCGGGCGCCAGACATCGCTGTCCTGGTAGAAGGAAAACCCCTCGGGCATGACGCCAACGACCGTGTGGGCAACGCCGTCGAGTTGGAGATCGGAGCCGACCACACCCTCGTCACCACCGAGTCGATGGTTCCAGAAGTCGTATGCGAGCACGGCCACGGGGGCCGCTCCCGGCTCTCCTTCCCTGTCCTCGAAGTCACGACCGATCTCGGGCTGCACGCCCAGTGTGCGAAAGAGATTGGTCGAGATCAACGGCGAGCGGACGCGCTCCGGTTGTGGCACACCGGTCAGGGCCACTCCCACGGGGAACGGGGTAAAAGCCGCCAGCTCCGCGAACGACGTGTTCTGCTCGCGGACGTCGAAGTAGTCGGGGCCGGAGACCGTGGAACCCAGCTCTCCGCCATACGTGACGCGACCGATCACCAACTGGTCGGCATCCTGATAGGGCAGACTGCGCAACACCGAAACGCGAGTGAGGTCGAGCATGGCGACGTTGCCACCAATACCGATGGCGAGCACCAACACGACGGCAGTCGCAAACAGTGGCTGCCGGGGCAACGTCCGCAACGCCAGGCGGAGATCCTGCCTGAAGTCGTCCACGATGCGCCCCCCACGCTCGTCACGCACCGACTCCTTGACCCCTTCGACACCGCCAAAAGCGAGTCTCGCCCGGCGCCAGGACTCTTCTGGAGAGAGACCGCTCGCCTCCAGTTCGCGAGCCTCCATTTCGAGGTGGAATCTGATCTCGTCGTCGAGCTCCTGCTCTTCGCGTCGCTTGCCCAGGATGGCTCTGGCGCTCTCGACCATCCGCACCCAAATCGTCATCTGCGCCCCCTCAAGTCGCCGCCAGCACAGCCTCGACGCCGTCAGCAAAACGACGCCACCGCTGCTGTTCGTCATCCAGAGACCGGCGACCCGCGGCGGTCAGTGAGTAGACCTTGATCGGTCGACCTTCTTCGGACTCGGCGAGATCCGCTCGGATCAAACCGCGATTCTTCAGGCGGTAGAGAGCGGGATAGAGCGAGCCCTGGCCAACCTCCAGCGCATCCCGAGAGAGCTGACGGATACGCTTCGAGATCGCCCAGCCATGCAGCGGCTGAAGGGCAATCGTCTTCAGGATCAGCAGGTCGAGGCTCCCTTGTAGCAGCTCGGACTTCTTGGCCATGGGTAAAGGCACTCCGCGAGTTGTCGAATGACCTAATATCTAACCTTACGCAATATCTATCCGACAGTTGCATCGCTCGTGACGCAGGTTCCGGCCACGGCCAACGTAGAGCGAAACACCCTGGCTCGCGGCTCGTAGGTCACATCAGGAGAAGACAAACAGATGAAGACTCTCGAGGCGCTCAAGTTCCTGTTCATCGGGCCGGCGATCCTGGCGATGCTTGCCGTCATCAACTGGCTGACGACGCCTGGCGTGTGGTGGGTTCAGTGGCCCGCCCTGGGTATCGGCATCGCCTGGCTGGTTTCGCTTTCGCGGGTCGCGAGAGCCGTCCTCCTGGCAGGCGGCATCACTGCCCTGCTCGCGATGCTCGCGGCTGCGAAGTCCAAGAAGTCGAACGAACCGGTCTCGATTCTCTAGGCGCGCGTCGCCGCATCGCCGCGTTCTGATTCGCTAGCCAGCCGGGTCGTCTCCGCCGTCAGTTCCGTTCAGCTAGTCGCTTGAAGGTCTCGAGCAGACCGGTCACGGTCGGGTTGTCCGGCACGGCACCATTGATGAACTCCATGAGACGCACGGCGTCGTCGTGGTCGCCAGCAGCGCTCGCAATCCGTGCTTCGAGCATCATCGACTGGAGACGATCGATCGGAGTTGCAGCAACCTGAGCGGCCTGCTTGGCGAGCTCGCGAGCCTGGCCCAATGCCACGTCGCTGCCAAGACACCACGCCGCCACTCGCTGCAGCTCGGTGGTGTCGGATCGCCATGACGGATCGAGACCCGAGATCCGCAACGCATAAGCAGCCGACTCGTCGTCTTTCACCTCGGCGAGGTAGCTGGCCTTGTGCTCCAGGTACAGCGGCTCGACGGCCGCACTGATTTCAGAACGATCCAGCTTCGCTAGCCGATCCAGATAACCGACCCTCAGTTGCGCACACTCGGAAGCAGCCAGCGCCGGCAGGATGCGGTCCAGGACGCCGACGGTCCGGTCAGCGTCTTGCGCGTGGGTCCGTAGCTGCGAATCGAGCGGCGCCACCGCACCGTCACAGTCGAGCTCGCCACTGTGGAGTTGGTTGATGGCGCTCGCAAACCTCCCCTCGACCGCCACCTGACGCGCCGCCTGACTCGCCGCTTCACTCGCCGCCTGACCGCCGCTGCGCTCGATCGCAGCTTGATATTGAGAGAAGGCTCGGTCATAGCGCCCTTTCGAATACTCGTAGCCCGCGAGCTCCAGCAGGCAAGTCGTCTCGGGGCTCTCCTCACAGGTCGCCTCGAGCTCGCTGAAGGTCCCCCAACCTTGCCAGTCGTCCTTGGTCTTGCGGACCTCCTCGAGCACTCCGTCTAGTCGCTCGCGGCCGTAGAGCTCCCCTCTGACGATCACCGCCCGGATCGTCTTCGTGTTGGTGATGTCCTCCAGTGGATTCGCGTCGAGTAGGACGAGGTCGGCCAGTGCTCCCGCGCGCACTCGACCACTCGGAGCATCGAACAGCGAGGCGGCAGCACTGGTCGCTGCGCGCAGCGCCTCGAGCGGTTCCAGGCCGATGTCTTCGACGAGTAGAGCCAGCTCTTCGTGAAGTGAGAAGCCGGGGAAACTCAGAGGCACACCCATGTCAGTGCCAGCCAGCACCGGAACACCAGCTGCGTGCATCCGCTTGGCGATCTCGAGAGATGTGTTTCGCATCTGCGCCCAAGGCAACGGTCCCGCATCTCCTTCCAGGCTCGCGTACCAGGCGTCGCGGACTACCTTCGGCAGAAAGAGGTAGCGCTCGTCCGGCTCGTCGATCGCTGCCTTGCGAGCCTCACGCGACTCGCCGAGTGCGCGGCTGGCAATCATGGTGGGCACTATGTAGGACCCGGCCTCGACCAGCGCGGCTATCGTGGCCTCGAGCCGTTCTTCGTCGGCTTCCTTGCCGGGCATCGTCAGGCTCATGAAAGGCAGATGTTCGAACGTGGTCATGCCGAGTCGTGCCGCTTCGTCGATGTCGACCACCATCGGCTCGTGACCGGCAACCGTGAGGCCATGCTCCCGAGCCGCATCGAGGATGGCCGCCAGCGTCTCTCGATCCGTGACGTTGCGGGTCTTGACGAGGTCGACGCCCCAGCCGGCGAGCATGGCGACCGTGGCCCGAGCCTCTTCCGGATTGTCGACCGGGACGCGATGCTCCAGCCCCTCGAAGATAGAGCGAGCCCGAGTCAGCCACCGTCGATCCTCGACGATCGAGCCAGCCGAACGGATCTCCGGTCCCATGAGCTCGCCGTCAGCAATGCGCGCGACGAGACTGGCGGCGAGAAACGGATCCCCTCCCATGTCGCGGACGTAGAGGACGCCGTTGGCGACCAGCATCGCGAGATCAGCTTCGGTATGCATGTCGAGATGGACGTGCATGTCCCAGAGTCCCGGAATCAGGAAGCGACCCTCACCGTCGACGACCTGCAGGTCGGGCTGGGCATGGGGGTCCTGCCGTTCTTCGGTACCCGCGCCTGTACTCGCCACCGTACTGACGATGGTCTCGATCACCCCGTCACGAACGTGCACGTCGACTCCGGCTCGGATCTCGCCGCTTGCCGGATCGATAGCGGTGACGTTACTGATGACGAGGGATTGCGCCGCACCGGAGCTGGATCCGAAGGTCGAGATAGCGCAAAGGAGGAGAACGACGACTGCAACCTGTAGCTTGTTCATCAGATCTCCCAGCAACTCCCCACTCCGAAGTCGGGAGCGCACGCCATGAGCCCTCTCATTCCTCGACTCAACATCGATACCTAGACAGACTACGTATCGTCACGCGAGAGGTTGCGACCGCATCCACTCGGTCGCTGGATCTCTTGACAGTGACACGGGACGTAGGAAACATCGCGCATGCGAAAAAAGCCGCACACGGCTGGCAGGCCAAGGACACTGCCGCTTCTGAGCCTCCTGGCACTGCTGTCATGGGCGTCTCCGCTGGTCTCGTGCGCGCACGCTCAGAAGGAGCACGCGGAGTGGCTCGAGCCGTGTGCTCTCGGAGGTAGTTCGGTTCAGGCCCTTTGTGGCAGCTACGACGTCTGGGAGAACCGGAAGACTCGTGCAGGCCGCAAGATCGCCCTCAACGTCGTGGTCCTCCCAGCGCTCGGAGACACGCGCCAGCCGGACCCGGTGTTCTATCTCCATGGGGGTCCGGGGGCAGGAGCGACCACGGCGGCAAACTCCATGAGAAACAGCCTGGCCTCTGTCCACGAGCATCGCGACCTGGTTTTCGTCGATCTGCGCGGCACGGGGGAGTCCAACCCTCTGAACTGCCGCAAATTTGGTCCTGAGGCTCCGCTGCAAGACTACTTCTCCGAGCTTTTCCCAGATGATTACGTCCGCGACTGTCGAGATCGGCAGGACGCTGACGTGGCCCACTACACGGTCGTACAGGCGATGGACGATCTCGACGAGATTCGCGTGGCGCTCGGCTATGACCAGATCAACCTGTATGGCGGGTCCGGCGGAACTCGGGCCGCACAGGTCTACTTGCGCAGGCACGAGGCGGCGAGAGCGGTCGTGATGAAGGGGGTCGTGCCAATGGACATGGAGATTCCACTCCCCTTTGCCAAGGCGCTCGACAACGGCATCGAGGCGTTGATCTCCGCGTGCGAGACCGAGTCGGCGTGTCAGAGGGCCTATCCGACGCTCCGCGAGGACTGGGCACTAGCGAAGAAACCCTTCGATGACGGACCCGTCGAAGCGGAAGTGACTCACCCTGGCAGCGGCAAGCGAGAGCGCGTCAAGCTCGACAGGGGCGTGTTCGCCGACGGTGTCCGTCACATCCTGTATACGGTGGACTCCTCGCGGCAGCTACCGGGAATGATCAGCTTGGCGGCTCGGGGCGACTACGACCTCTTCGCCCAGCGTGAGCTGCAACAGGCGTTGGTCTTTCAGCAACTCATCTCGTTGGGATCGTTCATCTCCTCGACCTGCGCGGAAGACGTACAGTTCATCACCGAGGCCGACATCGAGCGTGCAACCGCCGGAACCTTTCTCGGCGACTATCGAGCGCGGCGTCAGCTGGCTGCCTGTGCCATCTGGGGCACCGGTCGGGGAATCGATC
>JANQPS010000026.1 GCA_028285365.1 Thermoanaerobaculia bacterium
GACGAGGAGTGACCTTCAGCTGATCGACGGCCGCTATGTCGAGCTCGTCGAGCTCCTCCAGATGGACACGAGCGAATGGGTCGTTTTTCGCCAGAAAGAGCTTGCGGTCGATGCGCGAGTACGCCTCGTATGTCCAGTAGCGGAAGGCCGGGATTCGCTTGACCCGACGATTGGCGGCACCGTTGAGTACCGCTACGCTGAGCTCCGAGTCCGCGCTGGTGGCGACTGACGAGAGGACGTCGGCGACCCAACGAGGGACGCGGAGGTCATCGAGAAGGACCCCGACTCGAATCCTCGGCGGTTCTAGCGCCGGGCTGGATGCGTCTTCAGTCGACATGCCCTGCGGGAATCTCTGAGTGGAGTCGGGGCGTGGGCTCCGAAGCGTCGTCGCTCTTCGCGTACGCTCGCGCCGCGGCTCGCGCCGGGACTTCTGGTCTCGCGAACCTGCCTCGGAGGGACGCGGCCACCAGGCCGGAAAGACTCTTCAACGGTCTTCGGCTCGGGAACGTGTCTGGTCTTGGTAGGCCCGTAGCTCGAGCCACCGGCGAAAGGTGTACCAGGTATGGATCGAGCTCAGGGCCCAGCCGGTCGGCCCTCCGCGCCATCCGCGGTGGTGAAAGAAATCGGAGCGCGCCGTTCGAAACGTGGCGCGTGCAGCACCGAGCCAGCTGAAGCGCAAGCCGTCGGAGTGGCGTCGTTCGCCTTCGGCGGGAAGGTAGCGGCGCTGTTTTGCGATCACGTCGCCGAGCGACGTCGCCCAGTAGTGCTCCAGTGGAGCGATGTCCTGTCGATTCAGTCTGATCACCCCGTCTGGAAGGAACTCCTTGTGGACGTAGGGGCTGCCTTTGATGCGGTCGCGATGCACCACGACGACCTTGGAAGCGTCTCGTCGCCCCCAGAAGCTCGTGGTGATCGGACGGTTGCCGATGTAGTACTGCCAGGGGATCCTGATTCCGGCGATCTCCGGCTGCTCGTCGATCAGGTCGAGGATGACCCGGAGCTGGTCGCGCGGGAAGAGCTCGTCCGGATCGACCGTCACGACCCATTGATGGCTCGCTTTGCTGATGCCGAATTGCCTGGCGAGATTGGGATAGCGCTCCAGTTGATGAGTCAGGACCTTCGCTCCCAGAGCCTGAGCCTTGATCGCGGAGTCGTCGCTGGAGCCTTGATCGACGACGATCAGCTCCGAGCAGAAGTCCAGGCGCTCGAAGCAGCGGTCCAGGAGGTGTGCCTCGTTGTAGACCGGCACGACGGCTGAGATCTGGAGGGCGCTCGGCTGTGGGACTGGAGAGGTCATGTCAATAATGGGATCGGAACGGGACGAGATATTCCAGGGCGAGTCGGCGCACGGGTGGATGCATCAGAGCTCGTGGACACCCGGTGGCAACTGTCAGGAGGTGGCGACGAGCTTCGGTAGGCCGCTTGGCGCGGTGGGATCGTACGCCATGCCACAACGACGTCGCCGCACACGACAGCTTCTCGGCCTCGACTCTGGCCGAAGGGTTCCAGCTCTCGGTCAGGACATCGCAGTAGTCCGTCAGGGTCTCGAGCTCGAGAGCAGCTCCGGGAGGGCGCCACGCAACGTCGAGCAGCCAGAAGAGAACCTCGTTGCGGTGCCGGCGGTGCGCCAGCTCCAGAGCGTGTCGCGTCAACGCTCGGCTCTCGCGATCTCGGTCGAGTGCGAACGTCAGGAGAGCTCGTTGCAGTGCCAAACGAATGGCGATCCTCGCCTCGCCGAGGCGACCACCTACGGTTCCACGTTGGTTCTCGATCGAGTCCAGAGCGGCCAGCAGACGTTCGAGCGTGGTTCTGGAATCGACGCCCAGACTGACGTTGTCTTCGTGGTAGCGGTAGTCGGCAAGAGGCCGATCGAGGAAGAACGGCTCCCACCTCGCCACGATTCTCATCCACAGCTCCCAGTCGCTGTAGAGCACGTCGTCAGCAAAAGAGCCAACCTGCTCTATGCACTTGCGACGGAACATCACCGTCGACGCCGGAATCCGATTGCCGGAGATCAATGCCGCAAGAGCCGGTAGGCCACGCCCGATGACGCCACCTCGAGGCGCTGCGTCTAGTGGCCCCTCGGAGCCGAGGGGCCTGGCTCTGGCGTAGACCATTCCGACGTCAGGGTGCTCCTCGAAGATCGCCACCTGGAGTTTCGTCTTGGCCGGGTGCCAGAGGTCGTCCGAGCCGATCCAGGCCAGCAGGTCGCCGCGAGCGTGTTCGAGGGCCAGATTGCAGGTCGGGGAGATCCCGCGATTGACGCCGCCTGGGTGCTGGAAGACTCGGAGTCTCGAATCGCGCTGAGCCACGGCACGAGCGATCTCCAGACTCTCGTCAGTCGACCCGTCGTCGACGAGCACGACCTCGAGAGCCGGATAGTCCTGCCCCAGCATGCTGTCGAGCGTGGCTTCGAGGAATGGGGCGTGGTTGTAAGAGGCGACAAACGCCGTCACCAATGGTGCGCGATCCATGCCGGGGTCAGCTCCCCCGCGCAAGGCTCACGACCCCGCGACCTGCTGTGTGTGACGGAGGAGGCTCTGGATGACGCGATGTTGGTGGGCTTCTGGGAGATGGGGGCCCAACGGGAGGCTCAGCACCGAGTTCGCCAGGCGCTCTGCCAGGGGAAGCGGTCCGAAGGCCCTCGCCTCGTCGGCGTAGGCCGGCGAGAGGTGGGGTGGAGTGGGATAGTGGATCTGGGTGGGAATGCCGTCAGCAGTGAGGCGTTCCTGCAGCTTGTCTCTGCCGTCATGGGTGATCACGAAGAGATGCCACGCGTGCTCCGCTGGTGCCCCGGGCTCCGGCAGCCCCACGGCATCACCCAACTCGTTCAGCAGCGCTCGATAGGTTTCCGCCTGGCGTCGTCGTCGGTCGTTCCACTCGTCGAGGTGGCGCAGCTTGACGCGCAAGATGGCGGCCTGCAGCGGGTCGAGCCGGCTGTTGATCCCCTTGACGGTGTTGACGTTCTTCTTTGGCGAACCGTAGTTGCGCAGAAGCCGGATCTTCTCGGCGAGCTGGCTGTCGTTGGTCGTCACGGCGCCAGCGTCGCCCAGCGCACCGAGGTTCTTGGTGGGATAGAAGCTGTAGGCGGCACAGTGTCCGAGAGCTCCGACCGACTGACCCGCTGTCTCGGCCCCGTGAGCCTGAGCGGCATCGGCCAGGACCGCGAGCCCGTGCCGCTGCGCGATGGCGAGGACCGCCGTCATGTCGGCGGCTCGTCCGTAGAGGTGGACTGGAAGGATCGCTCGAGTCCGATCGGTGATGGCTGCTTCGATGAGTTGCGGGTCGATGTTGTGGGTCTCGGGATCGGGCTCCACAGGTACGACCGAAGCTCCGGTTCGCGTGGCTCCGATCCAGGTGGCGATGTAGGTGTTCGACGGGACTATGACTTCGTCACCAACGCCGACTCCGAGGGCCCGTAGGCCGAGCGTCAGAGCGTCGAGGCCGCTCGCCACTCCGACGCAGTGAGCGGCGCCACACCAGCTCGCGAACTCCTCCTCGAAGCGTTCGACCTCTTCGCCGAAGATGTACCAACCGCTTTCGAGGACTCGGGCGATGGCGCGGTCTAACTCGGCGCGGAGCTCGGCGGTTGCAGCACCGAGATCGAGGAAGCTGACTTCGTTCCTGATGGTGGTCACGGCGAGCCCGAGGTGATCGCCTCGACGAAGTCGCTGTAGTTCCTGTAGTAGCCGCTTTCGTCGTAGACCTCGGATGCGAGCGCTAGACACACCGAGCCTGAAGAGAAGTTCTCGAGCTCTCGCCATACCAGTGGTGGAATGTGCAGCCCGTAGTAGGAGCGGTCGAGCCGGTAGCGCGCCTGCTCGGTTCCGTTGTCTACGAGGACATCGAAGCTGCCCGACATCGCAACGAGGAACTGATGGCAGGTCTTCAAGGCATGACCGGCGCGTACCGCGCCGCCCGGGACGTCGTAGAGATAGAAGACACGGCTGATGGGAAACGGGATGTGCCGGTCGGACTCGACGAAGGTCAGGTTGCCACGCGGGTCCGTGATGCGAGGGAGATCGACGAGCTCGCAGCCGCCCCCCGACCTGGTCGCCAGCTCGGGCCAGTTCGTGACGCGAGACCCATCGTCCTGCGCTGCGGCGGCACGGTCGGGACTCGGCTCATCACTTCGGGATTCCAAAGGCTTCGGATCAGACGTCATAGTCGAGTCTTTCGATGTAGGGCCGCAGCGTAGTCGTCGCGAGATCGAGCTCAGCCTCGGACAGGTCCTCCCGCCAGTAAGTCACCTTGTCCAGCGAGAACTCCGGCAGCGTATCGAATGCATCCGGAGACAGCTCGGCTACCCGGCAGACCCTACTGAGGGCATCGTCAGGAGCTCGACACATGTCTTCGAGCTTGAGTTGAAGGTAGTTCCGACTGCCGAGCGCCAGAGTGGGCTCGATCGCGAACCAGCGCTGGTACACCGTGACCAGGTAGCGGCAGGCTCCTTCGAGGTCGTCAGGCGCCCAGAACTGATGGCGCAGGGAGTGTGCCACTCCTCTTGGATCTCGGGTGATGTGTACAAAAGCAGCTTCCGGGAAGAGCTCCCAGAGGAAGTCCAGGTGGAGGAGGTTGTGTGGTGTCTTCTCGCACCAGGTCTCCTTGCCCTGCCTCTTCGCGGCATCCAAGAAGAGGCCCCCGACGAGCTCGCGGAGCTGGTCCAGGAGCTCAGATCGTCGTGGATGGCTCACGACCGCGAGCTCCGGGCGTTCGAGGTCGACCACGGTGGGGAGCGTCGAACGGCCACCAAGCCGGCGCCGCAGGCTCTGGAGGGCTCGTGCCGCCGCAACGAGTCTACCTTCGTCCCTCGGAAGCAGCTGCCAGTCTCGGCCAGTGAAGCGAGCAGCCTCGAGCGAACGGCAAAAGCTGCGAACTCGATCGACGTAGTCGTCGCCCAGGAGCTCACGAAAGTCGAACGGTCTATAGGGCTCGCGCTTGGGGGTCGTGAAGTAGACGGTCAAGAGTCTCTCGAAACGGTAGAGGGCCTCTCGCGCCCGCACCGGAGAGAAGGACTCGGTCAAGTTGTCCACCAGGTCCAAAGCGCCGTCCGGATCGACCAGCAATCGCATCTCGATCGGAAAGGCGTGGACGTCGCGATGGCGGCCCAGGACCTCGTACAGCAACGTCGTGCCGCTGCGACCCGTTCCGCCCAGGAAGATCGGTCGACTCATTCGCCTGTCTGCTCGAGTGGATCACAGCTCCAGGACAAGCGCGGTCGCACCGCTCCGCGAACGCGACCGTGCCACGACCCGGTGCGCGCCCTGAGCTCCTGAACCTGGAACGACACCGCTCGGTCGACCTGAACAGCTGGCCGGTTGTTCTTGACCAGCTGAACAGTGACCTCGTAGACCTGGTGGTTGAGCAGTTCCGCGGGGATCGTACAAACACACCGGTACGAGCCCACAGGCAGCGTGCTGCCGTGCCAGGGTGGATGATCGATCGTGCCGCCGACAAAAGCGATGGCACCGTCTGCCGTCAACAGATGGAAGTTGACGTCGACTGCACTCTCCGCGACTGCGTTGAAGAAGTCGACCACGAGCTCCACCGGTTCGTGGGAGGAGATGTGCCGACTCTCCGAGTCGCGCGAACCACTGATCGCGACGCGCTGTAGTCGGAGCTCGTCGTTTCCCGGGGCGGTGTTCGTCTCGTCCCAACGTTTCTCGAGGTCGTCCGACAGACCTGCGCGGAGGTAGTCCGCTACGACCTCGGCGGTGGGCCCGTCGGCCTTGACGGTTCCATGGTCCAACCAGATCACTCGGCTACAGAGGTTGCGGACCGCCACCATGTTGTGACTGACGAAGAGGATCGTGCGGCCCAGTCGCGAGACGTCGCTCATCTTGCCGAGACACTTGCGCTGAAAGGCCGCGTCGCCAACGGCGAGCACTTCGTCGATGAACAGGATCTCGGGCTCGAGGTGTGCGGCCACGGCGAACGCGAGGCGAACGTTCATGCCGCTCGAGTAGAACTTGACCGGTGTGTCGAGGAACTTCTCGACCTCCGCGAACGCGACGATCTCGTCGAACTTCTCGCGGATCTCACGTCTCGTCATGCCCAGGATCGCGCCGTTGAGGTAGACGTTGTCGCGCCCGGTGAGCTCTGGGTGAAATCCCGTTCCCACTTCGAGCAGGGATCCGACGCGGCCCCGGATCTCCGCCCTTCCGGTCGAGGGAGAGGTGATGCGAGCCAGCAGCTTGAGCAACGTGGTCTTGCCAGCGCCGTTGTGGCCGACGAGACCCACGACCTCGCCGTCGCCGATCTCGAAGTCGACGTCGCGCAACGCCCAGACCTCCTGGTCGAGCCCGGTAGCCGCGGAGA
>JANQPS010000002.1 GCA_028285365.1 Thermoanaerobaculia bacterium
GAGAGCCATGAGGCATTCGGGCGCGTCGACATCCTGATCAACAACGCCGGTCACGGATATGTCGCTCCCACGACCGAGCTCGACTCCAACGAGCTCGACCGCATCTGGGCAGTCAATCTCCGGGGGCCCATGCTCTGCGCCAAACACTTCCTACCGGAAATGGCGAGACGACGCCACGGAACGATCGTCAACATGGCTTCCGTCTCGTCTCGAGTCGGCTTTGCCGGAGGCTCGCCGTACGTCGCCACCAAGTTTGGACTGCGGGGGTTCGCCGAGTGCCTCGGGTACGAGGCCAGACCCCACAACGTCCGGGTCATCACGGTCTATCCCGACTATGTCGCCTCGGAGTTCTTCGACGTGATGAATCGCCGCTTCCCGCAGCTCGATCAGGCGCTGACACCCGCCACGGTGGCGCGCGTCGTGGCCGATCACCTGTGTCTGCCCCAGGAGGCGGACGTCACCGAGGTCGTCATCCGCCCGACCCACATGGACTTCACACAGCGTTAGGTCGAGATGTCAAAAACCTCATCAGACTCGCTTACAGGTCACGAGCTCCTCGGACCGTCGCCCGACTCTCGCCCCGCACAACCCGATCTGGATCCAACATGGGATGATCGGGATGATCCGGTGACTGCGACTCCAGTCGGCGGCCGGAGTCGAGGAGACACCATGTCGGAGAAGTGCCTGGAAGCCAGAAACGCCCTGGTTACCGGTGGCGCGCGAGGCCTCGGACTCGCCACCGCACAGCTTTTTGCCGAGCGCGGCGCCCAGGTCATGATCTGGGACAACCGGCAGGCAGCCTTGGGCGAGGCACTCGAGGCATGCCGCGCTCGAGGCCTGAGTGTCTCGGGTGACGTCGTCGACGTTCGCAAACCAGACCAGGTCGGCAATGCCGCACAACGCTGGATCAAGGAGGTCGGCAGCGTCGACATTCTGGTCAACAACGCCGGGATCACAGCGGCCTCCCCTGCCGAGACTCTCAGCCCCGAGACGCTCTCACAGCTCATCGACGTCAACCTCAAGGGACCTCTGTTCTGCATGCAGGCGGTGGTCGGCTCCATGAAAAAGCGCGGCTGGGGACGCATCATCAACACGTCTTCCGTACTTGCACGATGTCGCGTTCACGGCCAATCCGCCTACGCCGCTACCAAGGCCGGCATCGCAGCGATGACCCGCGTCTGGGCGGTCGAATTGGGGCCTTTTGGCATCACCGTCAACACGGTAAGCCCCGGCTACATGGACACGCCGATGAACGAGGGCAACTCGCCCGACGTGGTGCGAGGGGTAGTCAGACGGACTGCTGTTCAACGGGTCGGTACGTCCGACGATGTCGCCAAGCTCAATCTCTACCTGGCCTCGGACGAGGCCGCGTTCGTTACCGGCGCGGACTTTGCCGTTGACGGAGGAATCACGGTCTAGCGTCCGGCAACGGCTCGCGCACCAAAGATCTTCGATCTCGAAAACACCATCGCCGCTGGCGATCACTGAATACGGAGTCAGTCATGAGCCCAGTACCCAGTTCCGAAGAGCCGATCGTCGAGTTTCAGTTCCTCGACGCCGACCAGTGCCAGGACCTGCGTGAACGAATCCACTCGGTTCGCAGCCGCTGGATCAAGCGCCATCCGGAAGTTCCGTTCTTCACGATCGGGGCCGCCTCCTATCTCGACGCCGGCAACGGCAAGGAGCAGTCCTACCGGGAGATGGCGGGGCGCGGCAACGACGTGCTCGACGAGCACTTCTCGGACCTCCTCGATCGTTTCGCAGAGGTGATGTCCGAGCAGCTTGGTGCTCCGGCCTTCTACGACCGCAGCATCGCTCTCCCGGGTTTTCACGTATACCTCGCCCACCCAGTCTTTGCCCAGGGCGTGGCCAGCGTGCACTACGACCTGCAGTACGAAGGCATCACCTGGGACGAGAGCTACGGCGACATCGACTTCGACACCCAGGTGTCCATCACGGTGTCGGTCGCGCTTCCCCAGGAAGGCGGAGGTCTCAACCATTGGGATCTGGACATCCGCGAGATGCGCGTCCTCTCGCCCGAGGACTTCAAGGAGCGGGTCAAGGCCAGTGAGCGCCACTACCATCCGTACAAGACCGGTGGACTCGCCATGCACCCGGGTCACCTCCTCCATCAGGGCTCGCTCATGAAGAACGTGCAGCTGGGCGACGAGAGGATCACCCTGCAGGCGCACGGCCTCCCGACCGACAAGGGATGGGTCCTGTACTGGTAACGGAGACTCCCGGCTCGCTCGTCAGATGCGTCCGATGAGTCAGTTCGTGACCGTCGTGAGCCGAATCTCGACAGTCGGGGTCGCGTGCTGCAGCGCAGCGCCCAGCGACCTGATCGACCCCTGAAGCGCAGAATCCATCGAGCCCAGGCTCCAGATCATGGAGCCTGCTCTCCAAATCCCTACAAATTGCACCAATTGCACAGAAAGTGTCCGAAATGTGTTCCGTTCCCGGGGGTGGTCTACGTTTGTGTGAGTGAGAGCGGGGAGACAGTGAGCTTCCCGGTCATCACAAACACCTGACCCAAGGAGCTAGTCCAATGAGCACCGAAGTTACCCGCGGCGAGATCAACGACATCGTTTCCGGCTTCGCTTCGCAGAACGCTGAGTACCGTGCGGCCGTGAAGGCTGACCCG
>JANQPS010000054.1 GCA_028285365.1 Thermoanaerobaculia bacterium
TACGAGCTGGGCTGCTGTCAGATTGGGAAAATCGTGGTCGACGAGCTCGATCGTCCCGGCGAAGTGCCAGGGTTCACCGTGGCACTCGACTTCGAGCGGCTGTGGAAGGAGTCGGGGAGCGGTGGCGGCCATTCAGCGAGTGTTGGATCCGGGACGCTCTGCTGTCAACCTGATTTGCAACGGCCGCCACTTCGAGTCCCCTGGTGCTCGACCCGCGCGAGCGGGTCGTTTCGATGCCGATAGGCTGGCGCCAAGGCGAATGATGTCCACCAGCAATCAGGAACGCGGCTTGCCGAGCGGGAACCGCGAGTCAGTGGCCGGTCAGGTCGAACGCGTCACGTTTCACAATGTCGACACCGGCTTCTGCGTGGCGCGACTCAAGGTGCGCTCGAGACGCGATCTGGTGACCTTGGTCGGTCAGGTGCCGTCGATCGCACCCGGCGAGTGGGTTCAGGCCACGGGTGGCTGGGAAAACACGGCTCGGCACGGCCTGCAGTTTCGCGCTCAGCAGATTGCGGTCTCGCCGCCGAGCTCGGCGGCCGGGGTCGAGCGCTACCTGGGCTCGGGCCTGATTCGCGGCGTCGGTCGCGAGTTGGCCAAACGACTCGTCCAGGCTTTTGGTGATCAGACCTTCGACGTCATCGACAACCACCCCGAGCGCTTGCGCACCGTCGAGGGTATCGGGCCGATTCGTCTGGAGCGGATCCTCGAAGGCTGGCGCGAGCAGCGTGAGATTCGCGAGATCATGGTGTTTTTGCAGAGTCATGGTGTGGGTTCGGCGCGCGCCGTGAGGATCTACAAGACCTACGGCTCCGAGGCGGTTGCGCTGGTCTCGGAGAACCCCTATCGGCTCGCTACAGACATCCGCGGCATCGGTTTTCGCACGGCGGACGACATCGCACGTCGCCTTGGCATTCCCGAAGACGCGCTGATCAGGGCGCGGGCGGGATTGACGTTTGCGCTGTCCGAAGCGGTTGGTGACGGTCACTGTGCGCTTCCGCGCGACGAGCTGCTGGCCAAGGCGCAAGAGCTCCTCGGCATCGAGGATCAGCTCCTCGAAGAGGCGCTGTCGCGCGAGCTAGAGGATCAGGTTCTGGTCGAGGACACGATCGACGGCGTGCCCGCGGTTTTCCTGCCGAACCTGTGGCGGGCCGAGCGTGAGATCGCAGCTGGACTCGAGCGCCTCACGCGGCGTGCGCCGAAGTGGTCGATCGATGATGTGGGAGTTGCGCTCGACTGGGTCGAGGCGCGTCTCGACCTGGAGCTCGCCGAATCTCAGCGCGACGCGGTCGCGGCGGCGCTGGCCAACAAGGTCCTGGTGATCACCGGTGGCCCTGGCGTCGGGAAGACCACGATCGTGAGAGCGATCCTGAAGATCCTGTTGGCCAAGCGTGTCCGAGTGGCGCTGGCGGCGCCGACGGGTCGAGCGGCGCGGCGACTCTCGGAGACCTCTGGACAGTCTGCGAAGACGATTCATCGGCTCCTGGAAATGGATCCCAAGAAGGGAGGCTTCAAGCGAGGTCCGGGCAACCCGCTCGAGTGCGACCTGCTCGTGGTGGACGAGGTCTCTATGATCGACGTTCCCCTGATGGCGTCTCTGGTTCGTGCCTTGCCCTCAGAAGCGGCGCTCCTGATGGTCGGCGACGTCGATCAGCTGCCGTCGGTGGGCCCGGGTCAGGTCTTGGCGGACCTGATCGGCAGCGGCAGTGTGCGAGTCGCACGGCTCACCGAAGTCTTCAGGCAGGCGGCCAGCAGTCGCATCATCACGAACGCTCATCGCGTCAATTCTGGTGAGATGCCGATGGTCGACGACGACCGCTCGCCTGAAGACACCGACTTCTTCTTCGTGGAGGCCGCTGATGCGCAGGATGGCGAGCGCAAGCTCCTCGAGATCGTTGCGCGGAGGATCTCTCGTCGATGGGGATTCGATCCGCTCGCCGATGTCCAGGTGCTGTGCCCCATGAACCGCGGCGGGCTCGGGACGCGCTCGGTGAACGCTCTCCTTCAGGAACACCTGAATCCACCACGTTCCGACGGTGGCGAAGTCGAGCGCTTCGGCACGTTGTTTCGCGCCGGCGACAAGGTGATGCAGACCGAGAACGACTACGACAAGGATGTCTTCAACGGAGACATCGGCCGGATCGTGGCCGTCGAGTCCGCCACCAGTGAAGTGATCGTGCGCTTCGACGAGCGCGAGGTGGCGTTTCGCTTTGGCGAGCTCGATCAGTTGAGCCTGGCCTACGCCATCTCGATCCACAAGTCCCAGGGATCGGAGTATCCGGCCGTCGTCATTCCGGTCACCATGCAGCACTTCGTCATGCTCCAGCGCAACCTCGTCTACACCGGCATGACCAGGGGGCGCGACCTCGTGATCCTGGTGGGGCAGACCAAGGCTCTAGGATTGGCCGTACGGGGACGGGCACTGCAGCGTCGGTACTCGCGGCTTCATGAGCAGTTGGTCGCCATCAACTCCGGCGAACCGGCCTGACGTGCGCTCTTCGAGCATCTCCGTCGATGTTTTCGGCCACTCGCGTTTTTCGGGCAGCCCGATATCCTCTGCGGGATGAAATGCCGTATTCCTGGCCGCATTCCGGGCCTTGGTCCAGGCCGTAGCCCAGGTGACCGTACTGGTGATCCACGTGGGTGGCCGAGCCGGTGCACAGTTGGTCTCTGCTGCAGGACTCTCAGCGAGACCAGCAGCAAGGTGAACGCTTACGGAACTGCGGAGCCGTCTGGACGATGAGCACCATTCTGGTGACGGGTGGAGCGGGCTTCATCGGGAGCCACACGTGTCTCGTCCTGCTCGAGGCGGGCCACGATCTGGTGGTGATCGACAACCTGTGCAACAGCTCCGAGGAGTCGCTGCGCCGAGTCGAGGGATTGTCTGACAAGAGTTTCGTCTTCGAGAAGATCGATCTGCTCGACCAGCCAGCGCTCGAGCAGGTCTTCGTCACTCACTCGATCGACGCGGTCATTCACTTCGCCGGGCTCAAGGCGGTTGGTGAGTCGGTCGAGGACCCGCTCTGGTATTGGCGCAACAACGTTGCCGGAACCCTCAATCTCGTCGATGCCATGAACCGGGCGGACGTTCGCGACCTGGTCTTTTCCTCTTCGTCGACCGTCTATGGCATGCCCGAGGAACTACCGGTGACAGAGGCGCATCCGCTCGGGCCTGTCAGCCCCTACGGCAAGACCAAGCTCGCCGTCGAAGACCTTCTGCGCGACGTGGCTGCGTCCAAGCCGGGTTGGCGCGTGGCGCTCCTGCGCTACTTCAATCCGGTGGGAGCCCACCCCAGCGGTGAGATCGGCGAAGACCCTACCGGCATACCGAACAACCTGATGCCTTTTGTGATGCAGGTGGCCGTGGGGCGTCGCGAGCGCGTGGCCGTATTCGGCAGTGACTACGACACACCTGACGGCACCGGCATCCGCGACTACATTCATGTGATGGACCTCGCCGAGGGGCACCTCGCTGCGGTCGAGAGACTCGAGAGATTCGAGGGCTGCGAGGCCGTCAATCTCGGAACCGGCCAGGGCTACAGTGTTCTCGACGTCGTTCGGGCTGCGAGCGGGGCTGCTGGTCGCGAAATTCCATACGAGCTCGTCCCGAGGCGTCCCGGAGACGTGGCTGCGGTGTGGTCGGACCCTGGTCTGGCGAAGGCCAAGCTCGGCTGGCAGGCTCTTCGCGGGCTCGACGAGATGTGTCGCGATTCCTGGCACTTCCAGAGCCGTAACCCGCACGGGTTCGCCAAGACGTGAGTCCGGCGTCATCCCGATGCGTCATCTCGACGCGCCGACTCGGGATGAGGTGAGGTCATTTCCAGCCTGTCCTGAAAGGCGCCATGTCAACACAGCTCAGAACTCGCGACCTGGCGCTGGGACGTTTGCTCAACTCCGTCGCGTCCCTGATCAGGGGCATGCCGAAACCCATGTTGAGGCCAACGGCGCATCTGCTGGCCGACATCTATCGGCTTGGTGCCCGCCGCGAGCGCGCGATCCTGGCGGAGAACCTCGAGCGGGTGCGAGGCATGCCTCCGGGTGCCCCGGAGACTCGGGCGTTTACGAAGCGGCTGTTTCGCAATCAGGTTCTGTGCACTCTCGAGGCGGTCAGGGGGATCGCTCGTCCCGAGGACATCGTGATCGAGGGACTCGGTTACTTGAGAGGTGCTTTCGAGCGCGCCGAACGAGCCGGGTCGGGGCAGCTTCTTCTCACCGCTCACCTCGGGAGTTGGGAGCTGATCGGAGTCTTCATGTCCCAGGTCTTGAACGGACGCTTCTATGAGCTCGCCAAGCCAGCTCGCAACCCGGCGGTGAGCCGGTTTCTCGAGAGTCTGCGTCACGAGGCCGGTTGCGAGGTTCTCTGGACGGATCGTCGGAGTTTGCTCAAGAGCATGCTCGGTGTGTTGCGCGCCGGGGACACTCTGGGCTTCGCCATGGACCAGAAGCCTGGCCTGGGTGGTCACACCGTGCCGTTCTTCGGGCAGCCCACCGACTTCGTCGGAGGCCCGGCGGCCATGACGTCGCGCAGTCAGTGCGCCGTGATTGTTGTGTTCTGCGTCCGTACGGGTGACTCTCAGTACCGACTTCTCGTCGACGAGCTCCTCGACAGTGGTCATGACGAAAGTGATCGCGACGAGCTCACCGCGAGGTTTGCCGAGGCGATAGAGCGCGGCATCGAGCAGGCTCCTGACCAGTGGCCCTGGAACTACCGGCGGTGGCGCTTCGCCTGAGCCGTCGGCAAAGGTTCGCTAGGCTTCGCGCCAATTCACCTTTTGTGCGTACAGCCGAACGAGCCCTTCGGCAGGCCCATCAAACGGGCTTCGGCCGCCGGCCGTTTCGATGCGTCGCGGCTGTGGCGGTCGAGGCGACGCTTCACTCGAGGAGAGAGCATTGAACGCGTTTCGTATCTATCTGGTCGTCGTGGTGTTGGTCATCGCCGTCTACACCGGTCTCGTGATCGCCGATCACGGTTGGAATCTGTTCAGCGTCTTCTTCGGCGACATGGCGAAGCTCAGTTGGCCTGGCCAGTTCAACCTGGACTTCATGTTCATGCTGTTGTTCTCGGGATTCTGGATCGCGTGGAGACAGCAGTTCTCGCCGGCCGGAGTCGCTCTGGGTGTACTCGGCGTGTTTGGCGGAGCGCCGATGCTCTCGGTCTATCTCCTGGTTGCCAGCGCGAAGGCCAAGGGAGACGTCAAGGAGCTGCTGCTGGGTCCCGGGCGGGTCTAGGGCTCAGGGCACGCTTCCGTCGAGCCGGCTCTCAATCGTCCCTCTGCGACTCGCGAGTCAGGCAGCTCGTCGCGTTTCGTCTCGGCTTCCGGGCCAGGGCTGTGCCTAGAGCTTGCGAAGTCTGACCTTCTCGACGTAGTGGTCGTCGCTCTTGGTGAGGATCAGGTCGGCACGCTCTCGAGTGGGCTGAATGTTCTCGACCAGGTTGAGCTCGTTGATCGATGTCCAGATCTCGGTTGCGACTTCTGTGGCTTCCTGGCGAGAGAGCGAAGCGTAGCGGTGGAAGTAGGCCGAAGGATCACGGAACGCCGTACGGCGAAAGGTCAGGAAGCGCTCCACGTACCAGCGCTTGATGACTTCCTGGTCGGCGTCGACGTAGATGGAGAAGTCGAAGAGGTCCGAGAGGAACCGGCGCGAGCGCGGAAGATCGGTGGGATTGCCCGGCTGGAGGACGTTGAGTCCTTCGATGATCAGCACGTCGGGCTGATCGACGACGCGGTAGTCGTCGGGCACGCGATCGTAGGTGAAGTGAGAGTAGACCGTGTGCTTGACCCCGCGTTCACCCGACTTCACCTTGACCACGAAGTCGAACAGGGCGCGCAGATCGTAGGACTCCGGGAAGCCTTTGCGCTGCATCAGGTCGCGCTCTTCGAGAACGCTGTTGGGATGCAGAAAGCCGTCGGTCGTGACGAGATCGACCTTCGGATGATTGGGCCAACGGGCGAGCAGCGCCTGGAGGATTCTGGCCGTGGTGCTCTTGCCGACCGCGACGCTGCCCGCGATTGCGATGACGTACGGGACTTTGGGGCTCGGCTTGCCCAGGAAGGTGGCGGTTGCCCGGAACAGATCCTGGGTGGCACCCACGTAGAGGTTGAGCAGGCGCGACATCGGGAGATAGATCTCCTCGACTTCTTCGAGAGAGACGTTTTCGTTGATGCCGCGCAGATGCTCGAGGTCGTCCTCGGTGAGAGTCAGGGGCGTGTCGGCACGTAGCGATGCCCACTTGGGGCGCTCGAGCGTGATGTACGGCGATGCCGTGTCACAAGCCACGGTCTCGAGGTGCTGCAGTGAGGTGCTCACGTACCGACTCGACCCTGCGTCTTCTCGAGGCTCTAAACGCCTCAGAGGTTCTCGAGAACCGCTGCGGCGCTGGAAGCTTCCACGTCGCGACCGGGCTCGATTCCCAGATAGGTGATCTTGCCGTCGTCGACGATGGCAGCGTAGCGCTTGGAGCGCACACCCATGCCGAAGGCCGACGCATCCATCTCGAGTCCTGCCGCCTTCGTGAAGTCGCCGTTGCCATCGGAGAGCAGGACGATGTCCTCCGGGATCTCGCGGCTGCGCCGCCACGCACTCATGACGAAGGCGTCGTTGACGGCGATGCAGGCCACCGTGTCAGCGCCTTTGGCCTTGAGCTCGGAGACTTGCTCCATGAAGCCCGGCAGATGAACGTCGGAGCACGTGGGCGTAAAAGCCCCTGGGACGGCAAACAGCACGACCTTCTTGCCAGCGCACAGCTCGCGGGTCGAGACGTCCTGCATTCCGTCGCTCGTCAGCGTCTTGAACGAAGCGTCCGGAAGTGAATCGCCAACTTGAACCGCCATGGCGGATCTCCTTTTCGGGAATCGATTCCGAGCGCGGAATCGAGTGGTAGAGGGTGAAGTGGAAATGAAGTCCAACTGCGTGGTTGGTGAGCGCAGCAGAGTATCAGTCTCGGAGTGGCCGCAGGGCCCCTGGAGGGTCGTCTCTAGAGGACCGCGTCAGGACTTCGGCTCTCTGTGCCGAGCTCTTCGAGGCATCGTGCAACCCGGTCCACTCGCGTCGACCGCAGTCCGCTACACTGAGCTCGAGCCGTGGAGGACCAGCAGCCAGATCGTCGGACGGCCTCTGCTCGCGAGAGGTGGTGGTGGGCGCCGCTTGGGCTCCTCTGCGCGTTGCTGTTGGCCGGAGCTCTGACATTCGACCCCGACAGCTGGCCGTCGGTGGTCGGCGACGAGTCGAGCTATCTGATGGCGGCTCAGAGCCTCGCCTTCGATGCCGACTACAGCTACTCGGAGACCGATCGGCAGCGTTTCGTCGACCTGTACGGCA
>JANQPS010000059.1 GCA_028285365.1 Thermoanaerobaculia bacterium
TCAGCTGTCGCGAGCTCGAGACCACGGCCGACTACGAGCAGTGCATCGAGCTCCAGCGCCTGACGTGGGGCAACGACTTCCAGGAGCTGGTCCCAGCAGCCGTCATCAAGATTTCGCAGAAGGTGGGCGCCGTGGCGGCAGGTGCCTTCGACCAGTCGGATCGGCTTCTCGGGTTCGTCTTCGGCTTGAGCGGGTTTCGGTTTGGCGAGCGGGCTCACTGGTCGCACATGCTCGCGGTGCGGCCTGAGGCTCGCGGGCTGGGCCTCGGAAAACACCTGAAGCTGTTCCAACGCGACCTGCTTCTCGAGCTCGGCGTTCAGACTGTCTACTGGACCTACGATCCGCTGGTCGCTCGCAATGCCAATCTGAACATGAACCGCCTGGGTGCCCGACCGGTCGAGTACGTCGTCGACATGTACGGCAGCAACACAGGCAGCCAGCTCCACAGCGGGCTCGGCACGGACCGATTTGTCGTCGGTTGGAAGATTGGCGACCCCGTCGTCGAGACGGCGATCTCGGAGGCGAAGACGCCGAAGATTCCAGGGCCACGCGGCGGTGATGCCTTGCTCAACAGCGACATCGAATCCGCAACTCCGCTCGATAGCCCCAAGGATCTGGGCGCAGACGAGATCTGGGTCGAAGTGCCTGCCGACATCGATCGCCTCAGGCGCGACGACTTCCAGCTTGCCGAGGCCTGGCGAGATACCGTGCGCGCACTGTTCCCCGAAGCCCTGGCTTCGGGCTACTCGGTCTCTGGTTTTTCGGTCGAAGGCGACGGAGCAGAAAGACGGAGCTTCTACCGGCTCACACGTGATCAAGGATGAGTGACGCCCGGGCAGCAGAAGTCGCCCGGCCAAGACGAGGGAGTGTCAGATGACTCGAGATCTGAAGCTGAGCCGCATCGTGCTCAGGGAGATTCACCTACCGCTTCGCGAGCCGTTTCGAATCTCCTCAGGAGTGACGACGACGCGACGCATTCTGTTGCTGGAGCTTGAAGATGCGTCCGGCATCAAGACCTGGTCGGAGTGCGTGGCCGGAGAGAGTCCGAACTACTCGCCAGAGTCGATCGATACGGCCTGGCTCGCGATCACGACCTGGTTCGGTCCCAGACTGCTGGGTCGGAGCCTAGGGTCTCCGGAAGAAGGTGACCAGGTTCTCTCGGAAGACATCAGAGGTCACCAGATGGCCAGAGCAGCGCTCGAGATGGGGCTGTGGGCGCTGCGTTCAGAGCAGCTGGGACAGCCGTTGGCGAAGCTACTGGGGGGGACTCGGGAGTCAATCGCCACCGGGATTTCGATCGGTATTCAGGAGGACCCCGAGGCGCTCGTCGAGCGGGCAAGCGCGGCACTCGAAGAGGGGTATCGCAAGATCAAGATCAAGATCAAGCCGGGTGCCGATCTCGAGTTCTTGCATGCGGCGCGTACTGCCCTGGGTGACGACGCCCCGATCATGGCGGATGCGAACAACGCGTACACCCTCGACGATCTCGACCACCTCGTGAAACTCGATGACCTCCAACTCGTGATGATCGAGCAGCCGCTGGCCTGGGACGACGTGGTTCGTCACGTCGAACTGCAGCGTCGGCTCGAGACTCCGGTCTGCCTCGACGAGTCGATCAGCGGTATCGAGCGGGCAGAGGACATGATCCGCCTCGATGCGGGGCGCATCATCAACATCAAACCCGGCCGGGTCGCAGGTTTTGCGGCATCCAAGGCCATCCACGACCTGTGCGCGGAGCACGACATTCCGGTGTGGTGTGGTGGCATGCTGGAGAGCGGAATCGGGCGTGCCTACAACGTTGCACTGGCATCCCTTCCGAACTTTCGGATTCCGGGCGACGTCAGTCCTAGCGCACGCTACTGGGCCAGTGACATCGTCGAGCCTGAGTGGACCATGAACGCAAACGGCGAGGTCACGGTGCCGACAGGTCCGGGCCTGGGCGTGGCCGTGGACGAAGAGCGGATCGAGGCACTGACAGTGCGTCGCGAGGACGTGAAGGCATCTGTTTGAGACCGGGCTCCGATTCGACAGTCTGATTCGCGAGCCCTGTTCGAGAGTTTGTTCGAGAGTCCGACTGGGGGCCGACTGGGGAGTCCGATTGGAGAGGGTACGGGAGCGCCAGAGCGGCTCGCGCAGAGTGAGTCCAGTGAGTCCGCGAACCGCGGCGTTCCCGACTCGGTGGGGGCACAGAGGCGGTCCCGGGAGCGGGTCGGAGTTGATCTTTCGAGCTAGCGACGAGAGAGCGAAAATCGCTCAGTCGTCGTCTTGCTGGTCGTTCTCGCTGTCGCCCTCACCCTCACCGTCACCGTCACCGTCACTTTCGTCGTCACTTTCGTCGTCGTCGTCTTCGCTTTCGTCCTCTTCACCTTCTTCGACGAACTGGGCCTCACCCTCTTCGAATCCTCCTGAGAAGATCTGATCTGCGTCATCGGCTGTGTCGTCTGATGGGGGGGCGCCACACGCGACGACGGCGGCGAGCAGTACGACGAGACAGACGAGAATGAGTCGTTGGAGAGGAGGGGGGCTAGACATCGGGAAGCTCCTGGATTCAGCTGAGTCGTTCTTGGAGGGTCTCGTTGGGGACGGCCCCGGCCGCTCGACTGGCTAGGGACCAGCGAACACGAGAGGTCAGGACGCCGAGCCAGAGTGTCGGCAGAAGACGCTGGTTATCTTAGCGATGCACCCCGTACGTCCCCGGCCTTCCCACACCAGACCACGGGCAGCGTAGGCTCAGACCTCAACCGAGCCGACGCCTCCGCGCGGACGTTCGACGCTTTGCTGGAGTTGCCATGCCCCACCTTCCGTTGCCTCCCCACTTCGATCCGGCAGATGCGAACCGTTGGGGCTATCGACCGTCTGACGACGTGATGGACCGCGGACGCTCATGGGCCGCCGAGCACGGGGTCAGAACTTCAGCGGGCGACGAAGGTCGGCTCCACCTCCTCGTCGTCGACGCCCAGCGCGACTTCTGTCATCCACAAGGATCTCTCTTCGTGGGCGGCCGCTGCGGTACGGGCGCCACTGACGACTGCGCGCGACTCTGTGCGTTCGTCTACCGCAATCTCGATCGCATCACCGACATCACCTGCACCCTCGACAGTCATCAGCCACTGCAGATCTTCATGCCGGGCTTCTGGGAGGACTCGCACGGTGGTCCGGTTGGAGCGCATCGGCTGGTCTCGGCCGAGGACCTGCACCGCGGTGAGCTCAGACCTACCGATCAGGCCGTCGCCGAGCTGGCTGATGGGAATCGGCAGTGGCTCGACAAGCAGGTTCTCGACTATTGCGAGCAACTGGCGAGCGCCGGACGCTACGAGCTCTACATCTGGCCGCCTCATTGCCTGGTGGGTGGCGACGGCCATGCGCTCTTGGGAGTCGTTCAGGAGGCGCGTCTGTTTCATGCGGCGGCGCGCGGGTCGGGTGTCCCGATCGCCATCAAGGGGCTACACCCTCTCACCGAGAACTACTCGGTGTTTGCGCCGGAGGTGCTCACTGGACACGACGGCAGCGAGCTAGGGGTCCGCGACGTCGCGCTGCTCGAGAAGTTGCTGGGCGGCAACGACGTACTGGTCGTTGCAGGAGAGGCCGGAAGTCACTGCGTCAGATCGAGCGTGGAGGACCTCATCGTCGGAAAGGAACAGCTGGGCTCGAGCTGCAGGATCTACATCCTCAGAGATTGCGTCTCAGCCGTCGCGGTACCGGATCCGGCCTGCGACGGGGCGTTCCTACAGGATTTCACCGCCGAGATGGAAGACGCCTTGTCGACCTTCGTGGAGCGCGGAGCTTTTCTCGTCGACTCGACGACGCCGATCGAAGACTGGCCGCGCTAGCAGGTCTCAAGGCACGTTTCGACGGAGCTCGTCGAGCCAGACTCGCGCTGATGCGTCGCTGGGCGCTCGCCAGTCACCTCTCGGGGAGAGCGAGCCTCCCGAACCGACCTTCGGGCCGTTGGGCTGGGCCGATCGCTTGAACTGACTGAAGGCAAAGAAGCGCCGAATGAAGACCTCGAGCCACTTCTTGATCTCTTCGAGCGTGTACTGACGACGATCAGCGTCGCCGCCCGGTGGCCAGACGCCCTGCTCGGCGTCGTTCCAGGCGCAGTAGGCGAGGTAGGCCACCTTGCTGGGGGCGTAGCCGAAGCGGCTCAGGTAGTAGAGGCTGAAGTCCTGAAGCTCGAACGGTCCGATCACCTCTTCGCTCAACTGTGCTGGCTGCTGGCCGGGCTCGGTCGAGGTGTCGTCGCCGGAGGGGACCAGCTCGGGGGAGATCTCGGTCGTGAGAATCGACTCGAGTACCGCCGACGCGCGCGGCCCGAAGTGCTCCTTGCGCGCCACCCACCTGATGAGGTGGCGAATGAGGGTCTTGGGAACCGATGCGTTGACGTTGTAGTGAGACATCTGATCGCCGACACCGTAGGTCGACCAACCGAGCGCGATCTCGGACAGATCGCCGGTTCCCACGACCAGGCCGCCGTGGTGATTGGCGAGGCGAAACAGGTGCGAGGTGCGCTCGCCGGCCTGGACGTTCTCGAAAGTGACGTCGTAGACCGGTTCTCCTGCTGAGAACGGATGGCCGAGATCGCGCAGCATCTGTTCGCAAGAAGGCCGGATATCGATTTCGGTCGCCGTGACCCCGAGCGACTCCATGAGCTCGTGAGCGTTGACCAGCGTGCGCGAGCTCGTGGCGAACCCAGGCATGGTGTAGGCGAGGACGTCGGTCGGAGATCGTCCCAGGAGCTCCATGGCACGTACCGCAACGATGAGCGCCTGGGTCGAGTCCAGGCCACCTGAGACCCCGATGACCGCCTTGGCGACGCCGCTGGCATCGAGTCGCTTGGCAAGCCCTTGCACCTGGATGTTGTAGGCCTCTTGGCAGCGCTCGTCCAGGGCGCTCGCACTCTGCGGGACGAATGGAAACCGACTGACGGGTCGCTCGAGCTCGGTACTGCCAGTCGAGCGCGTCAGGGTCAACGGAACGATCCGCAGCCGGTTGACCGCGTCGCGCTCGCGCTGAACAGAATCGTCGAAGCTCGACAGCCTCAGGCGCTCGCCGGTCAGGCGGTCCAGATCCAGGTCGCGCACCAGGAGTTGTGGGTTCGTGGAGAACCGCTCACTCTCGGCGAGTAGCTCTCCGTTCTCGACGATCAGGCCGTGACCGTCCCAGGCGAGATCGGTCGTGGACTCTCCGTAGCCCGAAGCCGAGTAGAGGTAGGCGGCGATGCACTTTGCCGACTGGCTCTGACAGAGCAGACGGCGGTAGTCGGCCTTGCCGATCGTGATGTTGCTCGACGAGAGGTTGCACAGCAGGGTGGCGCCAGCGAGCGCAGCGTAGGTCGACGGAGGAATGGGCGCCCAGACGTCTTCGCAGATCTCGACAGCAAACCTGACTTGCGTGTCGTGGTCGGATGACGTCCCCTGGAAGACGAGGTCAGCGCCAAACGGAACAGACTGGCCGGCGACGTCCACGAGGTCGGTGGTGCGATAACCGTCGTCGACGAAGTAGCGCTTCTCGTAGTACTCCCGATAGTTCGGGAGAAAGCTCTTGGTCACGAGTCCGAGGACCCGGCCCCGATGAAGCACTGCGGCACAGTTGAAGACCTTGTTCTCTTCGAGCCACGGGAGACCGACGATCAGTACCGGGTCGAGCTGCTCGCTCTCAGCACGGATCTCGAGGAGTCCGTCGCGAGCAGCGTCGAGGAGGGCCTTCTGGTGGAAGAGGTCGTCGTTGGTGTACGCGGTGAGGCCGAGCTCGGGAAAGAGAGCCAAGGTGGACTGTCGATCGTGCGCCTGTCGGGCGAGCGCCAGAGTCTCCGCGACGTTGAAAGGGACGTCGGCGACTCGGACCCTGGGAAGACAGACCGAGGCGCGCACGAACCCGTGAGATGCAGGGTCGAGAAAAGTATCCAGGGTGCTCATGGGACGTAGGCTCGTGGCCGGGCCACCACCCGGGTTCTCACTCGATTGGCGGCACCGTATCAACGGCTCCAGTCTATCTCCGTATCTCTCTGCCAGGACTGGTGTTATGAGCGGCCACCGGCGCTCGGCGGCTGAGCTCGATCAGTTTTCGCAACAACGACTTGCCCGACTTGCCGCTACTGTTGGGTCCTCGGCAACAGTCCGGCCGCGCGGAGCGGCCGTACTGTTCATCGATGAAGCACCGCGAGAGGCCATGGCAGCGCCAGTAGACACGCCCACGGAGTCGCCGACCATCGATGTCGTGATCCCCGCGTTCAACGAAGAGGAGTCGCTGCCACTCGTTCTGCGAGACATGCCGAATCTGGTCCGAAGAGTCGTCGTGGCCGACAACAACTCGACGGACGCGACGGCGGACGTGGCCCGAGAATGTGGTGCCGAGGTGGTACCGGCTCCCCGTCAAGGTTACGGGAGCGCGTGTCTGGCTGCGCTCGCCCACGTGCGTGCGAGCGGGCCTCCGAGCGTCGTGGTGTTCGTTGACGCCGACTACTCGGACCACCCCGACGAGTTGCCCATGGTGGTCGAGCCGATCCTCGAGGACGACCTCGACTTCGTCATCGGGTCTCGGGTCCTGGGTGAGCGAGAGCCCGGTGCTCTGCTCCCTCAGGCCCGCTTCGGCAACGTCCTGGCCTGCTGGATGATTCGTTGGTTGTACGGCCATCGCTATACCGATCTGGGACCGTTCCGGGCGGCTCGCTGGGAGGCTTTCGAGCGACTCGATATGCGCGATCCCAACTTCGGTTGGACGGCCGAACTCCAGGTCAAGGCGCTCAAGAGAGGGTTTCGGATCGGAGAAGTCCCGGTGAGCTATCGCCGGCGCGTCGGGGTTTCGAAGATCACCGGAACCGTATCGGGAACCGTGCGCGCGGGCTACAAGATCATCTCGACGATCCTGCGCTACAGTCTCGAACGATGAGCGCCTCCGAAGAAGTCGCGCCACTTCGACACGTCGAACGTCTGGCGGTTCGGTACGCCGAGACCGACCAGATGGGTGTCGTGCATCACTCCAACTATCTCGTGTGGTTCGAGCAGGCGCGCACCGGGTTGTGCATTGCGCGCGGGTTCCCCTACCACGAGATCGAGGCTTCAGGTGTGTGGTTGATGGTGACCGGAGCACATCTCAAGTATCGAGGTGGAGCGGCCTACGGGGACGAGGTCGACGTGTCGGTGTGGGTGAGTCGATACCAGAGCCGCGCGCTGCACTTCGACTACGAGGTGACGCGGGGTGACGAACTGCTGGTCTCGGGAACCACCGAGCACGTCTGGGTCGATGTCGCGACCAAGCGCACGTGCAGGATTCCGAGTCATCTGGTCGGTCCGTTCCGTGAGCTCGCCGGGCTCGACCGAGTTACGGGCAAACTCGACTGAGTTACGGGCAAAAGAAGCGCCAGCAAAGCCGATCAGTTTGGCGCGGAGCCGAACCTCGCTAGACTCCGCGGTCTTCTGGGCACCCCGGCTCCGAGCCTCGTGGCTCGTGGGCAGCAGGGCCTGCCATGATTCGCATTCACTCCTCAATCGCTCGTCAGTCGCTCCGGCGGTCAGGTGTTGTCACCACCCGCACTCGAAGGCTCGGGCAGCTCCGAGTCTGGTCCAGGGCTCGGGCTGTTGGTCTAGCAGGCCTTGCCTAGCACTCTATTGGTCCAGCGCTTTTGGTCGAGCACGTTATTGGTCTAGTACGTCATGCCACTGGTCGACTATCGCAACACGCTTCCCAGTTTCGGGGCTCGCGCCTTCTTGGCTCCGAGCGCCTGGGTCACCGGTGACGTGACCGCTGGTGACGACGTGTCGTTCTGGTTCCACACGGTGGCTCGTGGTGACGTGAACTCGATCACCATCGGGGCACGCTCGAACGTTCA
>JANQPS010000062.1 GCA_028285365.1 Thermoanaerobaculia bacterium
TGTCTCTGTCGAGTGTCGCAGGGCTTCCACGCGGGTCTGCATCCGCGTCAACGGCGTGCGTAGGTCGTGCGCGATGTCGTTCGTGACCTGACGGCTCGACTCGAGCAACTCTTCGATCCGGTCGAGCATGGCGTTGAGATTCTCGGCGAGGCTGTCGAACTCGTCTCCTGTGCCGTCGGTCGGGATTCGGCGAGACAGGTCCCCCTCTCGGATGTCGTGACTGAGAGCGTTCAGGCCCTCGAGTTTTCGCTCGACGACCTTGGTCAAGACGACGGCGCCGAGCAGACCGAGTCCCGACATCAGGACTGCTGACGTGACGAGAGTTCTACGCAGGAACTCTCTCGTCTCCTCGATCTCGGGAGCGATCAGCACGATCATCAGGCTCCAGCCACGATCGAGTTGCTCGATCAGGAAGACGGCGTCGTCGTCTCTCCCTTCCCCCCTGGCGGGCCGGCCATTGGCATTCGGGAAGTCGGTGACGATGCGGCCCCGCGCCGCTTCGGGGCTCTGCGGGAAGTCCGCGTCGAGCATCTCCGGAGGCAGCCTGTGCGGCGCGCCGGCGATCGGCTCGTGGTTCTCGTCGAGAAGGACGTAAATGTCACGGGAGCGACGATCCAGTCTTGCTCGTTCGTCGATCTCCTCGATCAGAGCCTCGGCTCCCAGCTCGTCGTAGAAACTGGTCGTGTCGAGCATGAGGGCCTGCACGAAGGAGCGCGCCTGATTTTCGAGGTAGCCCTGGATCGTGAGGTGCAGCAATACCCCGATCACCATCATGGAGACGACGAAGATCGCCATGAAGGTGGCGGCGATGCGGAAGGACGTGCTGCGCAGCGCCCTGGGAGCCCGTGAGCTCCTACCCTCCGCTGCGGAGAACATAGCCGGCACCGCGAACGGTGTGAATCAAGGGTTCATCGAAGCCCCGATCGATCTTCTTCCTGAGCTGGCTGATGTGCTGGTCGATGACGTTGGTCATGGGGTCGAAGTGGTAGTCCCAAACTTGCTCGAGGAGCATGGTGCGCGTCACGACCTGACCTGGATGACGCATCAGGTATTCGAGGAGCTGGAACTCGCGTGGTTTGAGGGGGATCTGCTGGTCGCCTCGACGCGCCTCCCGGCTGAGCAGGTCGAGCTCGAGGTCGCCGACCTTCAGGGCGACGGGCTCACGACTCGCCAGGTTGGCTCGTCTCGCGAGCACGTTGATGCGGGCTGAGAGCTCGGAGAACGCAAAAGGCTTGACCAGGTAGTCGTCGGCCCCGCTGCTCAGGCCCGTGACACGCTCTGACACATCGGCCAGAGCACTCAGGATGAGAATGGGTGTCTGGTCGTTGGATGCCCTGAGAGTTCGAATCACACTGAGCCCGTCGACCTTCGGGAGCATGCGGTCGACGATGAGCACGTCGTACGTGTTCGACATGGCGAGAAAAAGTCCCTGGTCACCCTCCTCGGCGACGTCGACCGAGTGACTCTCTTGACGGAGGCCTTTGGCGACGAAGTCCGCCACGACCTTGTCGTCTTCGATGACGAGGATCTTCATGTTGGGACTAGACAGTAATTCAAGCCGGCGACGTCGACCAGAGCCGGGCTCTGGGCCGACCGTGTTCCGCTCCGGGGGCTGCATCTCGCGTCCGATTCTGTGAGTAGAAAGGTGACGCGGCGAGCTATTCATCCCGCGTAGCGGTGAGGCTGCGCTCGCCGCGCGGCGTCGATACTGTGACGTTCATGGTGTTTCCGTCGACAGTGGCGGTGTATTTCAGCGTGGCGGCGAAGCCCTGAGACTCGGTGTCACGAGTGAAGGTCAGCTTGCCGTCCGAATACGCCACATCATGCAAAGTCTCGACGCCGTCGGGGCCTGTGAACGTACCCTCGAGTCCGTTGTCACCA
Source organism: Thermoanaerobaculia bacterium (assembly GCA_028285365.1). Taxonomy (GTDB): domain Bacteria; phylum Acidobacteriota; class Thermoanaerobaculia; order Multivoradales; family Multivoraceae; genus JANQPS01. The sequence goes on from JANQPS010000062.1 coordinate 1,882, forward strand.
GAACTGAAGTCGAAGGTGACGGCGTGAGTGCCGTTGCGCGTCTCGACGCTGGCGTCCCATTTGCCGACAAACTCGTCGGTCGCGACAGCGGGAAAGGCCATCATGGCCAGGATCAACGTAGACCAGAACATGGTCGCTCGGACTCTCTTCATCGCGGCACCTCGTGTTTCAGCAGTGTCGTTTCAGCAGTGTTGTTCGGCAGCGAACTGGTTCGGCAGCGAACCGGCGGTCTGACATCTCTGACCTTGGCTCTCGTCAGCCGAATGACGGTAGATCGAGACTGGCCACGACGACCAGCACTGGGTATTGATCAGAAGACCCACGACAGCTTGGCAAACAGCGTGTCGCCCTGGTCTGACACCTCGCCGCGCTCGGAGGTACCCGTTTGGTACGCCACCTGGATGGAGCCGAAGGGTGGCAAGAAGCGCCAGACCCACAGCGCTTGCACGTTGACCTTGTCGATCGCATCGTTGGTCTGGGCGAACAGCTTGATGAAGTTGTCGGGGTTGAAGAAGTAGCTGCTCTCTAGGATGTGAATCCAGGTGGTTTCGCCCTCTGGATCCGGATCGAGCTCGAGCCGAGTGACCTCGTACGAGAAGCCAAAACGGTCATTCACTCTCCAGTCCGCTTCGAGGCCGAAGAGGGTCAGGTCACTGTCGAAGTTCGTGCCCGTTCCGACCGTTCCGAAGATGGACTGTCCTCTGCGGCTGTCCCAGCCGACGCTGGCCTCGACCCGCTCGTTGCGGAACTCCTTCTCGAAGAGCTCGAAGCCGTCCGTGTACTCGAGCTCCAGCTCCCACTGATTGCGAAAGACAAGCTCGACCTGGGCTTGCGCCTCCCATCCTCGCAGCACGCCTTCCTGACTGCTGTAGCGCTCGTAGTCCGCGATGGCCTGGACCTTCTCGACGGCACCGCTTTCGAGCCAGAACGTGCGTCTGTAGCGTGTGTCCCACTCGCGCCGGTCGTCGTCGCGGAGGAACCCGATCGCATTGATGTCCCGGCGAATTCCGTCGTCGAGGTTCGTGTAGCCAATGTGGAAGTGAGTGGTTCTGCTGTCGTAGGCCGGCCGAACGAACCAGGCGAGGCCACCGTCGCCAGCGATTCCGTGAACCTGAGTGAGCTGTGCGGTGAGTCCGAGGGTGTCGGTGAAGAACAGCGTGGTATCGAGTCCCACCGAGCCCTGCTGCTCGCCCTCGAGTTTGCGGCTGGCGGCAAGCAAGCCGAGACTCGAGCCTCGGGGCAGACTGCGCTGAACTCGTAGGACTCCGTAGTCGGCGCGCTCGGTGCCGGATTCGGGGTCTTCTGATTGTCGATCTTCAGACGTAACGAGCGCCGAATAGCTGGTCTTGCCCAGCGTGCCGATGGCTTTGGCGCCCCAGGTGATGTCACCAATGCGTCGGCTGTTGAACTGTTGGATTCGCTGTTCGTAAGTCTCGCTTCCCTCGAGGAAAAACGTCCGCTTCTCAGGAATGCGGAGCTCGAATCTGGACAGGTTGATGACCTCGACGTCCGCCTCGATCAGCGCAAAGTCCGGATTGATCGTGAGCTCCAGCCCCAAGGAGCTCGACGGCTGGAACCGGAAGTCACCACCAACTTCGACGTCACCCTCGCCGTCTTCGTCGACGACCCCCAGTGCATAAGGGATGAGCTGCCACTTCTTGCCCGAGGTCTGCTCGAGGTCGAGACCCTCGAGGACGCCGAAGTTGGAAACCCGGTAGCGATTTTCGGCCGGTGCCGGCCACACGGAGGTCTCGAGCCGGTCCGGAACGGTGCGCAAGAAGCTGACGCCCCACTGACGGTCCTCGCCGGGCTGGAATCTCAGGGACACAAGAGGGATCTCGATCTCGACGACATAACGATCGGCAAAGCGTCGAGCAGCGCTTTTCCAAGCGGCGTCCCATGCGAGATCGACGGTGCGGCCGTTGTCGGTGATGCGGCCGTCCAGCTGCGTCGCCAGGGCGTTGACCTGGAAGAGGTAGGCCGACCGCCGGTCACTGAAGGTATCGAGCAGGACTGCGACCGAGTCGTCTTCGTCCAGCGGGCCGCCGAGAGCATTGGCTTCGCCCGCGCCATCGCGAGTCGTCTGCGCGGCCGCGACGCGAGCACCGTCGGGTGTGTGGGCGGCAAAGGCCACGTAGAGAGCCGACTGGGTCTGCGCCACGTGGATCGTCGTGCGAAAGGGAGACGGTTCTCCCTTTTCGGGCTCGAACTGGGTCAAAGGTTCGTCGAGAACGGGATCGGGCCACTCGCCCGGGGCAATGACTCCATCGATCGAAGGTGCGTCCTCGACGATCGTCAGCGAGAGGCTTGGCCTCTCCTGGGCTCGGGTCGAGGACGCAAACGACGTCAGCAGGGTGCAGGTGCAGACGAGCAGGAGAACAGGCCAGCCGCTCGGCGCGCGGGTCTCAGATCGTGTAGGGCACCACCGCGATGACTTGCGGTCGTAGCGGTAGTGGCTCAGGTCTCTTGGTGCCGAGCCGACTGAGAAGTGTGTTGATCGACCCAAGGGTGTCTCCCTGTCCAGATTTCTGGTCGTTGGTTGCGCGGGAAGGCACCCGGCGACACAAAACACCGTAGCGAGCCGGTCTGAGCGGGAGGTGACCTGGAGATGTGTTTTCTTTTAGACGTCAGGACGCGGCCGTGCGTTCGCCGCTACGGACGAAGCGGTATGACTGGCCACAGCGCCCTCGGTCGCCGTAGAGGAGACGAGGTGACTCCGAGAATCGCCCGCGCAGGTCGCCCCGAGCAGGGTGAGCTCGCGGCTCATGGAGGCAGACGACGTGGGTCGTCTGGTCGGGATCTCGGAAACCGGATCAGGTCACCGTGAACTGCCCCATCATCCCCATGTCCTCGTGCTCGAGAATGTGGCAGTGGTACATGTAGGGATACCTCTCCGTGGCCTCGTAGTCGAACCGGACCAGGAAGTCGGTGCTGTTGTCGACCCAGACGGTGTCTTTCCAGCCGGCGTCCTCTTCGCCGACCGGTCTCCCGTCGCGCGACAGCACCAGGAAAGAGCAACCGTGAACGTGGAACGGATGGTGGCCCTCGTCGTTCTCCACTCGCCAGCGCTCCCAGACCCCTTTTCGGACGCGCTCGTTGATGACGTCCATGTCCATCATCTGACCGTTGATCGCCATGGACATGGTGTGGCCGTGAGCGTGACCGTGCTGTCCTGAGCTTTCCTGGCGGGACCGCTCAAGCCCTCGTCGGTTGTCGTCACCCAGTTCCATGGTCAGGAGGAAGGTGCGATCGGGTCGGCTGCTGAACTGGGTTGGTCTCTCGATCGTGTTCATCTTGGTGGGCAGCTCGCCGCGAAAGGCAGGCAGCTCGGGATCCACCTGGATCTCCAGGACCTGAAAGCTGTCGTTCATGCCGCCGGCCCAGAATCCCCTGCCGCCGTCTCTTCCGCGGCCCCCGTCGTCGTCTCGACGTCGATCTCTGTCGCCGCCTTCGCCTCGTCGGCGATCTCCGTCGCGGTTACGCCGATCACCGTCTTGGTCCCGATCTCTCCGTCGGTCCGGTGAGTCTTTTGGCCCGCTCATCAGCATGGCCGGGCGGCCGTTGGAGAAGTCGACGACGATCTCGTTGCGCTCTCCAGGTAGCATGATCAGCTCGGTCAGGGGTACTGGGGTCTCGAGAAACCCGCCGTCGGTCGCGACCTTGTGGAACGTCCGATCGTCGTCGAAGCGGAATCGGTAGAAGCGGGCATTGGACCCGTTGAGGAGTCTCAGCCTGACGAGACCGGCAGGAACCTGGAGGAGAGGGTTGGAGATACCGTTGACCGTGAGCGTCTCTCCCATGAAGCCGTCTTCTTCGTCGACATCGTCGAGGGAGTAGACCAGGCGTCCTCGGCCATCCAGGGTGCGATCCTGGACGATGACCGGGATGTCGTCGACGCCGTAGGTTGCAGGCAGCGAGAGCGCGTCGCTGTTCTCGTCGTCGATGATGAGCAACCCGGCCAGACCGTTGTTGACCTGCTTTCCGGTGCTGCCGTGAGTGTGAGGGTGATACCAGGAGGTGGAGGCCTGCTGCCTGATGGGCAGGACGGGGGACCAGGATTCGCCCGGAGCGATCTCCTGTTGTGGGCCACCGTCCACGTCGCCCGGCACGTGCAGTCCGTGGCCATGGACCGCGATGGTCTCAGACAGGTGGTTGCGGTAGACGAGAGGCACGTGCTGGCCTTTGCGCATTCGGACCGTCGGCCCCAGATAGGGGCCGTTGAAGCCCCAGGTCGGAGTCGAAATTCCCGGCAGGATCTCCATCTGGCCGGCTTGCATCGTGAGCTCTATGGCTTTGTCGTCCTTGGACTCCAAGAGCGTTGGTATCGGCAATCGCCTCTTGGGAGAGCCACTGGCCCACGCAGAGCGGCTGTTCTGGCAGCCAGGCCCGAGTCCGCCGCCGGCCAGTAAGAGAGTGCCGAGCCCTACGCTGTTCTTCAAGAAAGATCTTCTGTCCATCACATCGACTCCGGTATTTCGGGCGGGTCGGGTTGCACCCGCTCACTGTTGGCAGTAGCGAATGGCAACACCGGCCAACGTGCCAAGGAGCTCTGGACCGGGTGACGGCCAGAGAACAGAGGCAGACCCTAGTGAGTCGCTCTGAGTGTGACGTTGCCCAAAGATGTGATTTCTTTTAGAAACCGCCGAGAGGGTGGGTCATCACAGCTCGGTCCGACACCAGTTCCGAGGCCCGCTGGCGCAAAGGAGGTTCGGCGTGCCGAAACCTCGGCTCACTCGTCAAAGCAATAGAGCCAGTTGTCGGTGCGCACGTACAGGCGTCCGTTGGCGGCGACCGGTGACGAGAGGGTGTAACCCTCGAGCTCGTTCTCGGCCAGGATGCCGAACTCGCGACCGAGCTTGGCGACAGTCACGACGCTGCCTTCGTTGACCGCATAGAGCCGCCCGTCGGCAATCAGGGGAGAGCTGCTGTAGGTGCCGACGGCAAGGCGCTGTCGCTCGTAGAGCAGCTCCTCGCTTTCGAGGTCCCAGACCGAAAGTAGGCCGTTGTCGGACAGGAGGTAGAGCAGGCCATCGTGGATGCTCGGTGTCGGCACGTCGGGGCCGCGCTCGATCTCGAAGGCGACCTCCGGAGCGGCGTTGGCACTCGTTGCCCGCAGGGCCATCATCGGACTGACCCTGGTGGGCACGTAGACCATGTCTCCCTCGACGACTGGCGAAGCCACCACGCGGTAGTTCCTGCGCTTCTCTGGATTGAATCCACCCTGGCGCCAGATCTCCCGACCGTCTTCGAGTGAGTGGCCAGTGGCGTAGTCGCCGCCGGTGATGACGAGCTGCTGCGTGCCGTGATGACTCCAGATCATCGGGGTCGTGTAGGCATCGGGCGACTCCATGATGGCGTCGGTCGGCCGCTCGACCCGCCACTTCGTCTCACCGCTCTTACCATCGATGGCGATCACGTAGCTCGGGTCGTCGGTCTTCATTCCGTGGAGTACCGGCACGTAGACAACGCCGTCGGCGAGCAGCGGCGATGCTCCGTAGCCGTGATTCAAGCCGAACGCGCCAAACTCCTCCTGCAGGTCACGACTCCAGAGCACCTCGCCTTCGTAGTCGAGTGCTTTGATGACACCGGTGCCGGTCATCGCCCACACCGTCTCACCGTCGCTCACCGGCGAGGGTGACGACATGTTGTGCTTGCGCTGAAAGCGATTGCCTCCGCCGAGGGGGCGCTTCCAGATCACTTTGCCGTTGGCGGCATCCATTCGCCAGATCTCGAGATCCTCCTCGAGAGCCACGGTCAGGAACATCACATTGCCCAGGATGATCGGCGTCGAGCCCGATCTTCCGACCATCGCTGTCTTCCAGACCACGTTCTGGTCGTGGCCGAAGGTCAGCGGCAGTCCGGCCTCGGAGCTCGTGCCGTTGTGGTTTGGCCCGCGCCACTGAGGCCAGTCGCTGGCGAACACGGATGCGGCCGTCAGGACCAGGAGAACGCAGGCGAGTCGAACGGGCAGGTTCGGGGTCGGCATCTGGTTCGAGAGGGTAGACATTGGCTT
>JANQPS010000071.1 GCA_028285365.1 Thermoanaerobaculia bacterium
GAGGCTTTCGACGCGGCGGCCGACCCCGCTCGCTATCCGGAACACCTGGGAGCGCCCGAATACCTGGAGCCCTGGCAGGCAAAGCGCCTCGTATGGGACGCCGCACGCTTCTTCGGAAGTGGGCAGATGGCCGACGACGGCGTGATGGTCGACACAGGATCCTACAGTCCGCTCCTCGGACAGTCGTTTACCGAGATTGCTGCCCAGAGTCGCAGCATGCACAAGAGTCAGGGTTTTGGGGCCACGGGGTTTCGCGGCAGCAACGCCAATCTGTTCGAGCATCGCAAGGGCGAACAGGCCACCAGTGATCTGTTCGACGGCATCGACACCACCTGGACGCGGGTTCCGGGAGGTGGCGCGGTCGGCGCGGTTCTGGCAGCGGTCGCCGACAGCTTCGACGCCGGCAACCCCGCGGCCTCGGTCCCCAAGCTGCTCGAGGCACGGGCCTTGATGGAGGACCTCGAGGAGTCCCCGTGGGTGCGTTTCAAGCGCGCCGAGCTCGACCGCGTCATTCAGGCGGCTTCCGGCCTTTGGGTCGAGGTGACGACCGACAAGCCGAGCGCAGCGCCGGGAGATGCGGTGCAGCTGCGGGCGCGGGTCATCAATCGCTCGGAGGTGCCGCTCACTCTGTCTTCGATCGAGCTGCCGTTTGGCGGAGAAGCTCGCGATATCGGGCAGGAGCTGGCGTTCAACGAGAACTGGGAGCTCGACGTGGACACGTCAGTACCTGCTGATGCTGCCGCCACACCGCCCTACTGGCTTGCGGAGCCACCAGAAGGCGCGCTCTATCGCGTGGCCGACGCGAAGCTGATCGGCAAGCCAGAGCATCACCCGTTCTGGGCGCGCTTTGTCGTGGCCGCTGGAGATCAGGAGATCACGCTCGAGCAGCCGTTGGTCTACAGGTTCACCGAGCGTGTCGAGGGCGAGCGCTATCGCTCGTTTTCGGTGTTGCCGCGACTCTCCGTAGACGTCGAGGGAGCCGTTTTCGTCTTTGCCGACGAATCCGAGCGCGCCGTCACGGTTTCGCTCCGGGCCGGTCAGTCGGAGGCCGAAGGATCAGTGCAGCTGCAGATGCCGACTGGATGGAGCGCTACGCCGGCGACCCGGACCTTCAAGCTGGGTGCGGGGGAGACGAGTACGGTGGTCTTCCAGGCGCGGCCGACGAGCGCTCCGTCTTCGGGTGATCTGGTGGCAGTGGCACGTATTGACGGTCGAAGCGAGTCGTACAGCGCCGGGCTTCAGGTCGTCGACTACCGTCACATCCCGGTTCAGACCATGATCGTGCCGGCGCGCGCTCGCGTGGTGCGTCTCGATCTCGAGCGTCGCGGGGAAAGCATCGGCTACGTCGAGGGTGCTGGTGACGAGGTGCCCGAGGCCCTGAGGCAAGTCGGGTTCCAGGTCACCATGATCTCGGACGAAGAGCTGGCGACAGGTGACCTCAGTGGCTACGACGCGATCGTCGTGGGCATTCGCGCCTACAACGCCAGACCGGCCGTACGCGAGCACAACCAGCGCCTGCTCGACTACGTGGAAGCGGGCGGCACGGTCGTCGCGCAGTACAACACCATCTCGCGACGGAGCCGCGGACCTTCGGACATCGGCCCGTATCCGTTCCAGATCTCACGCTTTCGGGTCTCCGTCGAAGACGCTCCGGTGACCCTCCTCCAACCGGACCATCCCGTTCTGGCGACACCCAACCGTCTCGGCTCCGAGGACTTCGATGGCTGGGTTCAGGAGCGCGGACTCTACTTTCCCAGTGAGTGGGACGAGCGATACGTCCCGCTTCTGGCTTCCAACGATCCCGGCGAACCGCCGCGTGAAGGTGGCCTCCTCTACACCGAGTACGGAGACGGAGTGTTCATCTACACCGGCTATTCGTTCTTCCGCGAGCTGCCAGCTGGAGTGGCGGGGGCCTATCGGCTGTTCGTCAATCTGATCTCGGCGCGTCAATCGGGAGGAGATTGAGGAAGCCGGAGCGGGCCGACAGAGCGAGCGGGGCGGGCTCACAGAGTGAGATCGCATCGGCGGATGACTGAAACGCAGGTCGCGACGACAGAACGCGCTGCCCGGGCGACACCCGTCACGCCTCTGGCTACGACGCCTCAATCCGCTCGTGCGCCGTTGCGACCTAGACCAGCCTACCGTCGAGCAACTCGACCGAGCGAGTTGCAACCCCTTGCCAGCGTGGGTCATGAGTCACGAGCAGGATCGTCGCTCCTTCGCCGTTGAGCTCGACCAGCATGTCGATGACTGCCTTGGCCTGCGTGGAGTTCAGGTTGCCGGTCGGCTCGTCGGCTAGAAGGACGTTCGGACGACCCACGACGGCCCGTGCGACGGCGACGCGCTGCTGATGACCACCGGAGAGCTGGCTCGGGTACTTCTTGTCCTCAGAGGCTATGTCGAAGCGCTCGAGCGCGGCTGTCACGCGCTCTCGGCGCTCATCGGCGGCCAGTCCCTGATAACTCAGAGGCAGCTCGACGTTTTCGGCCACGGTGAGATCGCCGATCAGATTGAAGCTCTGGAAGATGAAGCCCACCTCCCGGTTTCTAGCCGACGAGCGCTCTCTCGTGCTGAGGCTCATCACGTCTCGACCGTTGAGGTGATACGTCCCTGCAGTCGGAGTCTCGAGCAAGCCGGCGATCGAGAGCAAGGTGCTCTTGCCGGAGCCCGACGGTCCGTTGACCGCCACGAACTCGCCACGCTCGACCTTCAGGTCGACACCCTGAAGGGCCGGAGTCTCCACCTTCCCCGAGCCGAAGACCTTCGAAACCTCGTCCATCCGGATCAGCGGGCCGTCAAAGTCCTTTTCGATCGCAGAGGTCGAGAAGCTTTCGCTGCTGCGGCCGAAGAGTCCGAGTAGCCTTTCGAGCACCATGAGTCGCCGATTTCCCCGTTGTGGAGCCTCGAGCTCGTTGAGACGAGAGTTTCGAGAGTGCATTCCACATGACGATCGAGACGGCGTTTGGTTGCAGCTGGACTCCAATTCGTGACGATACGCACCTCAGGCGTGACGGTGCGAAGATCTCCTCAGGCGTACCTTCGCTGCTCGGATGGACGTTGGCTGATGCTCGGGAACGGAGCGTCTGGGCCACATGGCCGTGCCGCTCCCGAGGTCCTCGTGGCTCGCACGCCGGACGAAGTGCCCGGCCTGCTGCAGCACGTGGAGGGTCGGGTCGACTGCGGCTCGGCGGCGGCGGGATGGGTTGCGTACGAGGCGGCATGTGCCTTTGACCGCGCCATGACGACACAATCTCCTCGTCGAGGTTTGGACGCTCTCGCGGTGTTTCTCGTGTCCGACGACTGGCGCCTCGTCGCCGAGTCCGAATTGGACCTCCGTGGCGGCAGGCTCGATCTCGACTGGCAGCCGCAGATCGAGCGCAGTCGCTATCTCGACGATGTGTCAGCCATTCGGGAGCTGATCCGCTCGGGTGACGTCTATCAGGTGAACTACACCTTTCCGATCGTGGCTTCCAGTCGTATGGAGACCGCCGGGCAGTTCAGCGAGTCCTGGCGACTGTTCGCCAATCTGTACCGAGCCCAGAGGGGTGCCTACGCGGGCTACTTGGACGATGGCGAGCGCGTCGTCTGTTCGGCATCTCCCGAGCTCTTCTTTGCGCGGGAAGGAGACCGTGTCGTTTCGAGGCCCATGAAAGGGACGGCGCGGCGGGGGCTCGACTGGGACGAGGATCAAGCAGGATTGCGGGCTCTGCGCGCCAGTGCGAAGGAGCGCGCCGAGAACGTGATGATCGTCGACATGGTGCGCAACGATCTGGGGCGTATCGCGAGTGCGGGCACGGTCGTTGTGGACTCGATTTTCGAGCTCGAGACGTACCCCACCGTCCACCAGATGGTCTCGACGGTGAGCGCAAGCTCCAGCGCTCGACTCGTCGATGTCTTTCGAGCACTGTTTCCGCCAGCGTCCATCACAGGAGCGCCGAAGATCTCGAGTATGCGAGCGATCGCGGAGTTGGAGGTGGCACCGCGCGGCGTGTATACCGGCACCGTGGGTTGGCTGCTGCCAGACGGCCGGTGTCAATTCAACGTGGCCATTCGCTCCGCGACTCTCACCGGAACCGCCGGCGGTGCAGCTGAGTGGTGTTACGGCACCGGCAGTGGAGTCGTTTGGGACTCGGATGCGGAGTCCGAGTGGCGAGAGTGTGAGGCGAAAGCTCTCAACCTACGTCATCGGCTCCCGAGATTTCGCCTTCTGGAGACCCTGCTGCTGAGGCGGACCGGCTATGTCTGGCTAGAACAGCATCTCGAGCGGCTTCGGCAGTCGGCGATCTACTTCGGCTTTGCTCCAGAGTCCGGATTGGACCGTCGGTCACTGGTCGAGAACGCTCGGCAACTCCTCCAGGCAGAAGACGAGGCGAGGCCGGTCACCTCGGAGAGGGCTGTGGCGAGGGGTGAGCCTGGCGCTGACACCTTCAAGGTCCGTCTGCTCGTCAACCGTCGTGGCGAAGTCGAGGTCGAAGCGGCTCCCGTCGCGCTCCGGCCTCGAGCTACGTGGCGGTTGGCGATCGCCAGCGATCCGGTGTCCTCCAACGACAGATTTCTGAGGCACAAGACGACGTACCGCGGGGTCTACAGGAGGGCCCTCGAACGGGCTCGCCTCGCGGATCCGAACGTCGATGACGTCTTGCTGTTCAATGAGCGTGGGGAGCTGACCGAGAGCACGTTCGCGAATCTCGTGCTCGATCTCGAGCAGGACGGTCGATCGACACTGGTGACGCCGGCTCGTAGCAGTGGCCTGTTGGATGGAGTGCTCAGGGAGCGACTCCTGGTACGCGGGCGAATCGAGGAGCGCGTCCTTCGGATGGAGGACCTCGCTCGAGCCAGAAGGCTCTGGCTGATCAACTCCGTTCGCGGAATTGTCCCAGCCGAGGTGAGTCTTTTCGGGAGACGGTGAGTCGAGAAGACGCGGCCAGGACGCAGCAGGCTCAGTCGCCTGAGCGAATCTTCCAGTAAGAGTCTTTGCGGCTGATGCGCTCGCCGTGCACGGGATAGAGGTCGACGCCGCGCGCGTCGAACGCTCCTTGTGCGTTGCGCCCAGTCACGCGAAAGGTCTGAACGATGAGTTCTCCGGTGAACGTGACGTCGACGTCGGAGTAGCGCACGTCGTGCCATGCCCGCTGGCGTCGGTGGATCTCGTTCAGGACCTCCTCCATGCCCCTGAGGACCCTGCCCTGCGGCTCAGGCCCCTCGTGGAGGTGCCACTCGAAGTCGGAGGTGGTGCATTGCTCCAGCAGGCTTCGGTCGGCGCGAAAGAAGCCCCGACCGAAGTCGCGCATGAGCTGTTCGACGAGCTGCTGGGTCAAGGCCACGTCGAGCTCACCGTCCCCGCTGGCGACGGGCGTTGCTCGGACCGAGCACCACATCCAGCTCGACCATCCGCTCGTCGCGCTCGACGGTGATCTCGACTTGATCTCCCTCGTTGTAAGGCTCCAGCGCGCGCATGAGGTCGTCGAAGTTTTCGACCGTCTCGCCTTCGACCCCGACGATGATGTCGCCGAGCCTCACCACCCTTCGCCCTCGGACGTCGCTGCTCCGGAGTCCGGCGCGATCGGCACCGGTGTTGCGACCCACTTCGAGGACCAGGACGCCCGTCTTGCCGAGGCGACGCAGGTACTGATCGTCCCACCACGCGAGACCGAGGGTGGGACGATCGATCGCACCGAAGCTGATGAGATCGGGAACGACCCAGTTGACCGTATCGACCGGAATGGCGAATCCGATACCGGCTGAGGCTCCAGAGGGACTGTAGATGGCCGTGTTCACGCCGATGAGTCGGCCGCTCGAGTCCAGCAGGGGCCCGCCGGAGTTACCAGGGTTGATCGCTGCGTCGGTCTGGATGACGTTGTTGATCGTCCGATCTTCGAAGGTATCGATCTCGCGGCCGAGTGCGCTGATGATCCCCGTGGTCAGGGACTGGTCGAGCCCGAACGGGTTGCCGATCGCGTAGACGGACTGTCCGACCTGAAGGTCTCTCGACGAGCCCAGTGGGATGGGGCGCAACAGGTTGCGCGGGGCGTCGATCTTGAGCAGCGCGAGATCCTTCTCGGGTGCTGCTCCCATCACAGTGGCCTCCCACTCGCTCTGATCCGCGAGTGTCACCTGAACCTTCGCGCCTCGCCCGACCGAGCGGATGACGTGGTAGTTGGTCACGATCTGCCCGTCCGCGTTCCACACGAAGCCAGTACCGCTGCCGGTAGGCGTTTCGGTCACCAGTCGCGTGAAACCGACGCGCCTGCGCTCGAGGGTCGTAATGAAGACGACCGATGGTGCAGCCTGCTGAAAGATCTCTATGGTGTGCAGCTCGTCACTGCGCAGGTCAGCGCGCTGGACCTCGCGTGGCTGAGCAAGGGGCGAAGTGGCCTCTTCGGGGCCTCCCGAGCGCCACTGATTCAGCGTCAATCCGAAGTAGAAGGCGGCAGCGAGAAGGGGAAGCCACAGCAGGGTTCTCAGGAGTTTCGAAGATCGCCTTTGCGACTCCTGAACGGGCTCGAATTCGTACATGTCCATGACGCTAGCATGCTCCTGAAGGCGGCTGACAGACCTCGAACACACTCGATGTCGGTCTCTCGGTCGATGCGGAAGGGTGGATGGCCGGAGGTGATCGAGACCGACGAAGATGGTCCCGGAGGGGATGGACAGCCGATAGGCTTGGACGATCACATGGGACGGGCCAACATCGGTCGGCCGTAGCCCGGGGGGGATTGCCGTGTCCGAAAGAGACAACGCGATGGGCGAGGTCTTCGTTCCCGACAGTTTGCGGGAAGCGTCTTCAGCTGAGCGTCGCGGGTTCAGCGATGCCAGGGGACTGGCTCGGATCTGGGCCCGCGACGCATCGTTGTGGACGGGTGACGACGAGGATCGATGGCTCGGCTGGCTGGACCTGCCGAGCTCCGAACAGGTCGACGATATTCGTGGCTTCGGAGCTGCAGTTCGTGAGCGCGAGTATCGACACGTGCTGCTCGCCGGAATGGGTGGATCGAGCCTTGGCGCTGAAGTCATCGGCTCGGTGCTCGGGAGCACCACCGATGACTTCCCGCAACTCACGGTACTCGATACGACCGACCCGCAAACGATCAGGTCGGCTCTGGATCGTTCGAGCGGTGAACAGACACTGGGCCTGATTGCGAGCAAGTCGGGGTCGACACTCGAAACGGCACTTCTGGGGGAGCTCTTCGTCGACCGCCTCGGCGAGGCGCACTGTGTTGCGATCACGGATCCCGGTTCGGAGCTCGAGCAGCAGGCGGCAGAGCGCGGATTCTGGCGGTGTTTTGCAGGTGAGCCGACGATCGGCGGTCGATTCTCGGTGTTGTCGCCGTTTGGCCTCGTGCCCGCCGCGGCGGCGGGAATGGATCCCGAGTTGCTTCTGGGCTCCGCGAGAGAGCTGGTCGCGCACTGCTCGAAAGAAGAGTCGAATCCCGGTGTGGACCTGGGGTGCCTGCTCGCGGCAGCCGCAGCGAGCGGCCGCGACAAGCTGTCGGTCATCGGGGTCGGAGAGTGGAGTTTGTTCGGGGTGTGGCTGGAGCAGTTGATCGCCGAGTCGACCGGCAAGGACGCAACGGGAATCGTCCCCGTCGATCGTGAGAAGGATCTCCAGACCGCAGCTTCCGATCGCCTTTTTGCCGTAGTTGGTGCCAGCTCGGACACTCACGCCGTCTGTGAGCGACTCCGTGAGGCCGGTCACCCCTACGTGGCTCAGTCACTCGACTCCGGGTCCGATCTCGGTGGCGTCTTCTACCTCTGGGAGTTCGCGACTGCAGTCGTGGGATCGCGCCTCGGAGTCAATCCGTTCGTCCAGCCAGATGTCGAGCTCGCGAAGGTCATGACCCGTCGGTTGACCGAACAGCTCGAGCAGACAGGAGAGCTGGAGCTTGGTGATCTCATAGCTAGCGGACGCGGGGTGACGATTTTCTCGCCTGGAACTCCGAGCGACGGTACCAGCGAACCTTCTCAGCCGGTCGAATCCACCGTGGAGTCGGTTCTGGACGCTTTTCTCGACGGGTTGTCGACACCCGACTACGTGGCGATCCTGGCCTACTTCCCGGCCGAGCCGGAGGTCGACGAGCTGCTTCAGCTGATTCGCTCGAGTATTGGTCAGCGAGGTGACGGTGTCGCGGTCTCGCTGGGTTATGGGCCGCGTTACCTCCACTCGACCGGGCAGGCTCACAAAGGCGGGCCGCCGCACGGACGTTTCCTCGTCCTGACGCGGACGTGCAGCGATGACCTGGCTGTCCCCGATGGCAGCGACCGCCACCCGGGCATGCGGTTCGCCGACGTGCAGCTGGCTCAGGCGCTCGGTGACGCCGCGGCTCTGGCGGAGCGAGGCAAACGCGTGCTGCGAGTCCATTTACAGGAGATGGACGACGACCTCCGTCGTCTTGTGGACCTGTTCTAACGGCTCGGGCCGCAGACTGCGCTCCAGGGCCGTCAGTCGACGCGTACCCGTCGGCTCAAGAGGTCGCCGACGTCTTCAAAAGAGCTTCCGGCGGGCAAAGAGATCTGGACCACTTCGCCCCAGCCGTCGCCATCCGATTCGAGAACGTTGATCACGCTCTCTTCGGAAATCCAAGCCACGATCACGTCTTCGCCATCTTCAGAAACGTGCAGGATGTGCTCGGCCCCGGGATCGGTCTCTGGAAGGCGTCGATCGCTGCCCACGCAGATCTCGAGGGCGTGTCGCGATTCTTCGATCGAGGCTCCCTCTGTAGCGCCCAGATGAACGAGGTCGCATTCGAGATCTTCGGCGCGCGTCCCGTTACCGAGAAGTGACGATCCCGCGGTCAAGACCCGCTCCCAGACCGTGTCGCCGAGCTCCGTGAGCTTGTCGGGGTCGAAGGTCTCTCCGAAGTCCAGAATGCTCGAGCGAGCGGATTCGGCGACGAATTCGCGCACACCGCGATGCAGCTGGAAGCGACCGACGCCGACGATGTGTGCGCGGGCCTGGTCCGCCATGGAGATCATCGGCATGTTGCGTGGAGCGAGTCTTCCGACGCCGACGATGTGCGCCCGCGCCTCGTCGGCGAGACGCTGCAGTCCTTCGGGGAGGATTCCAATCCGCAGTGTGATGAGCCGTTCGATGTCCTCGCGCGGCACGCCGACGACGACAGCACGGCGGTCCCCACCGCCTTCGAGGGATGCTGCCTGGATGAGGCGGCTGCGAGCTGGGGTGTAGCCCTCGTCGTTGGCGCTCCAGGTATCCAGACTGATCACCGGATTCCAACCGAGGTACGAACCGTCGACCAGGATGATTGGCGTGTACAGGAGCGTCTCGGCGATCCCGGCGTCGCCTTCTGTCGACTCCGACCAGAGCAGATGCGCGGTGGTGCGAGTCCCGAATTCGTCCTCGCCGACCTCGACCTGGTCGCGAGTGACGGACAGCTTCGGGGTTCCCTTGAGTCTCAGCGGATCCCCGGAGATCTCGATCTTCTCCGTGTAGGTCTTGCCGTCGTATCCGATGAGGTTGAGCTCGGAGCGCTCGTCGTCGATCTCCGAGGACCAGAGAATGAACAGCTGGCCTTCGAAGACAACGCTGGCGTTGGTGTCTTCGTCGATGCCTTCAGTCCCGGGAACGAGACTGCGGTTGCTCGTACCGTCAGGACTGAGGACGTCGATCGCGAGCACGGGATTCCATCCCGGGACGCCATGCTGTTCCTCGGGGAAGAGATCCATGTACAGGCCGGAGCGGACCTGGTAGAGCGCGCCGTCGTCGCCGTAGGTTGCGGGTCCGACACCTTCGTTGCTGGCCAGGGCGGGAGTCAGGCTCACCGTCGTGAGGACGAGGAGGCCGACCGTGAGACGACCGACAACCGTGATCATCTGGGCGAGACTAGAGGTCTTCATCTCGGTTACGCCTTCAGGTTGATCAGGGTTCTCACGTCGACTGCCATGAGCAGGTCAGGGACGTGTGGTGCGTCGGGGTAATAGCGCTGCTGGAGGCGGACGAAATAGTCGTGGGCCAACTCGTCCTGACCGAGCTGCTTGTAGGTCTCGGCGATCAGGTAGTGGGCGTTCTTCACGGAACCGTGGTCGTCGTGCTCGACTGCGATCTCGAGAGCTCGCAGGCTCTGGCGAAGGGCCGGGCGCAGACGTCCGATCTCGAGATATGCGTAACAGAGCGACAGCCGAGGTCTGGCTTGCTCACGAGTAGCGCCGAACGCCGTCAGGGTCCGAATGCTCTCGAAGAGCAGCTCGAGACCTTCTTCATGGCGTCCCTGGACGACCCGGCAGTAGCCCAGATTGTCGAGGATGAGAGCTCTCGGCACCGAGCGAGGCGCCGGCATGACTCGCAGAGCGTTCTCGTACTCGGTGCAGGCTTCTTCGAACTGGCTCTCGGCAATGAGCAGATTGCCGGTCTGGTTGTGGCTCCACGCCAGCCAGTCGCGGCGTCCCAGACGCTGGCAGCGGTCGCGAGCTACCCGAGCGTAGAAGCTGGCGCGGCGAGGGTCTTTCTCGAGCTCGTAGTAGCGCGCTACGTTGTAGGCCGCGAGGAACGCGTTCTCGTCGTCGCTCGAGCGCAAGACGATTTCGCGAAGCTCGCGGATCGCATCGTCGGCGTCACCCAGCTCGATCGCAACGCCTGATCGGTTGCAGTAGGCGCGGTCCCAGAGGTCCGACTCGCCGTGCTTCAGAGCTGTTTCCATGCACCGGTCGAACGCTTCGATCGCGCTTTTGTAGTGACCCTGCTGAAAGAGCTCAATGCCCCGATCGAGCAGGTCCTGCGTGAGATTGGGAGTGGTCATGGTGATCTCGCGTCAATTCTTGTGCGGAGCTGCTGGAGCGTGACGAATGGTCTCGGATGGTCTCGCGCCGCTATTGGGCTGGATTCGCCTGGTCTTTGGCTCCGCGAATCTCGGCGGTGGAGCGCTGGCGGGTCTTCTTGAAGCCGATGAACTCTTCGATCTCGCGCTGGTCATCGGCGGGCAGCGACCGAAAGTCTCGCACCAGCTGTACGTCGGCTGGCGAGAACGATGCTCGGGCCATGTCGTCGAAGAACTCTCCGATACCCAGATCAAATTCCGCGAGGATCTTGAACAGGGTGTCCAGGCTGACCCGGTATTCGCCCTTCTCCATCCTCGAGAGATCTGACTGCTGAACCCCGATGCGGTTCGCCAGTTCGTTCTGAGTCAGCTTGCGGTCTTTGCGCAGCTGTCGGATCTTGCTGCCGACGAGCTGGACCTGTCTGATCTTGCGCGCCACGCTTGCGTCCTTTCTCCCCTGAGTCCTAGATGAACCGAAGGTGAGAAATGCTACGGCAGCATGAATCAGCTGTCAACGGTATGCGAACTCATCATGAGACGAGTGGTCCGCTAGAAGGCTCGGGACGCCAACAGGCTGCCGGCAACCACCGTTCCGAGCGTACTGCCGAGGTTGGCCAGAACGACCACGAGGAGGACTCGGCTGGTCGGATTTCCCCAGAATCCCTTGAGCGACGTGATGGCTTCGGGGAGGTTCTCGAGGTCCTCGACGGTGGGCCGTTTGATCCACGCCTGGACGAGACCTGCGACCCAACCGGCGGCAATCAGGGGATTGAGGCTGGTGATCGGAGCTGCCACGAAGGCCGACAGCACGGTCAGGGGGTGGCCGAGCGCGGCCGCGGCACCGACCGCGGAGAGGCTGCCGTTGATGAGGAACCAGAGCCAGGCCGAGGCGATCGACTCTTCCAGTCCGCCTCTCAAGAAGCCGAGGGCCAGGAGGGCGATGATCACCAGCGGGATTCCCCACTTGAGCAGCGAACCGACGATCGAAGGCTTGGGAACTTCGATGAGTGGTGCCAGGTCGTGATCCTGGTGGATCTGGTTTCGAATCCCTGGAACGTGGCCGGCGCCGACGATCGCAACGATGCGTTGCCCTCCGGCGTCACGGATCTTCTGGGCCAGGTAGGTGTCGCGCTCGTCGATCAGGGTCGATTTGACGTTGGGAAACGCCTGCGCGAGCGTGTCGAGCATGTCGGTGAGCTGCTCTTCGTTCTTGAGCTGCTCGATGGTTTCTTCGTCGAGTGAATCGGTGACGAAGAGGCCGCCGATCATCTGCCCGAGCATCTTGAACCGCGTCCACAGGCCGAGTCGGCGCCACGTGCGTCGCAGAGTGACTTGAATGTCTCGATCGGCGAGCGACAGGGAGCTACCTCGCTCCCTGGCTTGCTCGATCCCCTCGATCATCTCGGCTCCAGGAGTGACGCCGAGGGTCTTCGCGATGCGCTTTTGAAACGAGCTCATGACCAGAGAGCTCAAGAGGAGCGGTGCCTTGCCCTCCTTGAGCACCTTGAAGATGTCGAGCTTTTGCCAGGAGTCGCGTTGAATGATGTTCTGGTAGCGCGCTTCGCAGAGCTCGACGCAGATGGTGTCGGGCTCGACGGCCTCGATGGTCTCGCGGACGTCCTCGACGCTCTTCTTGGAAACGTGAGCGGTGCCCACCAGGAAGACTTCACGGCCCTCGAGATCGATCGAGGTCACGGTCGAGGGCAGTTCCCTCTGGGGGGCTTCCGATGGGGGCGTATCTGGAGTGCTCACTGGAATTCTCGGCTTGGCGCTGACGGAGCTGCACCGTGGTTGGACAGCGGCACATCGTAACCGACCGGGTACCACCGGTTGTTCCCGTGGCTTGCAACCATTGCGGCAACTTCGAGTGCGATCGATCCCGGGAGCGCTGCGGTATGCTCCGCCGGCTGCCGGCCATGGGTTATCTCCCAGGCGGCGACGCGGAGCTCAGGCGGG
>JANQPS010000081.1 GCA_028285365.1 Thermoanaerobaculia bacterium
GACGAGCGGGAAGAAGGCCGCGGCGACGACTCCCGTGAGCGCAAGGCTCCCGTACAGCGCGATCCGCGCGGCGCGGCGCAGCTCTCGGCGGTTCGAATCTGACGTTCCTGAAGGCGAGCCTGTGCTCATGGAGCGAAGTCTAGACCGTCCGGTGCTGGCCGGGCGAGATGAGAGGGGATTGCGCCCACGAAGCCGGGCAATCGGCTGTGCCGCTAGTGTCCAGTGTCGTATCTTGGCCTCGACAGGTATCGAGTGTCGGCAGGCAACTGGCAGCCGGTGAGCCCCCGGACGCCGACTGGTTGCTGACGTGCAGGACCTGTCGTCACCCCTGATGAGTTCCGACACTAGAGTTGTTCGACGGGCATCGCTTCGGATGAGTAGCGCAGGCCGCCGAGGATGAACGACCAGATTCAAAACACGCTGGACAAGCGTCCAGGCCAAGCCGTGCGGAAGGGTATTCCCAGAACCCCGGCGTTGGTGATGCTGCTCGTTGGCGGAACCCTGGTCGTCTTCTACGTCGTTCTGGAGATGCTCTCCGTGGGTCGGCTCGGTCTGCCCTTGGACGACTCGTGGATCCACCTCCAGTTCGCCAAGAGCCTTGCCGAAGGTGATGGCCTGTCCTATCGGCCAGGCCGACTGGTTCCAGGGACCACCGCGCCTCTCTGGACCGCCCTACTCGCGTTGGGCGAGTGGCTACCCTTGTCGCCGATCGTTTGGGCCAAGCTCCTTGGTGTGGGCTTCACCTTGCTTGCCGCGAGCGAGCTCTACCGACTCGGTGTGCTCTACGGATTGAGCTCTCGCCTCGCGACTCTGGCTGCCGTCACCTTCCTGGCGTGTGATCCTGTCCTGTTTGCTGCAGTCTCTGGAATGGAGATTTCGCTCTTCATGGCTGCGAGTCTCCTGGGCATGAGGCTGCACGTCGAGGCGACCGAGTTCGACAGTCGCGAGGCCGGAGCGCTCTCTCTGGGAGTGCTCGCTCTGGCCACCTTGGCGCGACCCGAAGGCGCGCTGCTCCTCGTCCTGGCCTTTGCTGAACGCTGCATCGGTCCGGGGATCGTGGGGACGACACTCCGACTGAGGCGAAGATCCCGACGCGGAGTGGGCTGGGGTGTCTTGGCGGCCGCCGTCTGCGTGGTGCCGGTTGCCTCCTTCTCTTGGTGGGTCTCGGGAAGCGGGCTGCCTTCGACGTTTTCGGTCAAGACCGACGAGGTGCACCGCTACTACCCGATCGCTCGTGACCTGTGGCGCACGGCCGAAGTCCTGTTCCGGCCACTACCGGTGGCCTTGTTCCTGGTGGGCGCAGGC
Organism: Thermoanaerobaculia bacterium; assembly: GCA_028285365.1. GTDB lineage: Bacteria > Acidobacteriota > Thermoanaerobaculia > Multivoradales > Multivoraceae > JANQPS01. Next base: position 1,306 of record JANQPS010000081.1, read on the forward strand.
ACCGTGGCGCTGTTGGCTCGGTTGGCTGCCAGCGCCCGCACCTCGCTCTTGCCAGTCGCCTGGCTTCTCGGATTGCCTATGGCCTATTCGGCTCTCGCTGCTCCTGGTCAGCTCATGCCGCTCGGGAACTTCGGCCGCTACGTCTTTCCGCTGGCGCCCATGATCGTGCTGCTGGGCGTGCTGGGCCTCCAGCCGCTCGTCGATCGTTGGGGAGGGCTGCGGCTCGGGTCGACTCGCTTCGTCGTGTGGCCCTGGCTGTTTGCTCTGTTCCTGTTGCCCACGCTCAACGGCGCGGTGGCGGGTGGCGGTCGCTACGCGCTCAACGTCGCCAACGTCGAAGACAGCGACGTCGCGGTGGCCAGGTGGATCCGGGACAACCTGCCGCCGGATGCTGTTCTCGGGACCCAGGACATCGGCGCGATCGGCTACTTCTGCGAGAACCCGATCGTCGATCTCGTAGGGATCGTCAACCCGGAGGTCCTGCCGTACATCAAGGGTGATCTGATGGGCACTCATCCCACCCGATTGGGGGGACTGATGGAGTTCATCCGCGCTCGCGACGTCGACTTCGTCGTCGTGTTTCCCGAGTCTTATGGTGGGATGACGGCCCTGGAGTCGGTCGTCCCCGGTTGGCAGATCGTTCACGAGATCGAGATCGAGCGAAACATCACCATGGCTGGATCCCGTCTCGTGGTGGCTCTCACTCCCTGGTCCAGTTATCGCAGACAGCCATGACCCGGCCTCGCTCCGTGCGCCAAACGGTTTCGATGTGGCGCAAGAGCCTGCAGGTCGAACGAGCTCCAGACGGAAACGAACCAACCATCAAGCGCTGCCGGGCAGAACACCCGAGCGGCCCTCGCCAGGGAATGATTCACGAGTGACCAGTCTCGAACCAACGAGCAGCGAGAGGACGGCTGGCGAGGAGCCGCGTCCAGACCAGCCGCGTGCTCTTGCGGGCCTCGGCCGCCGCTTGATCGTGCCTGCGGTCCTGGCGATCGTCGCTTTCATCGCTCTCGCGCTGGTCGCTGACGCTCGCGAGCTGGCGCGTCATCTCTCGGAGTTTCCGGGGCGCCTGCTGCCGCTTCTCCTGGGTCTCAGCCTGGTCAACTACGGGCTGCGCTTCGTGCGCTGGCACCACTACCTGGGAGCCATCGGGAGTCCCCTCGGGGTCGTCTCGAGTCTTTTGATCATGCTCGTCGGATTCCTGCTCTCTGTGACTCCGGGCAAGGCCGGGGAGTTGGGCAAAGCCTGGCTCGTGCGCGAGCTCGGTGGGGGACCGGCGCGCCGCGCAGTCTCGGCGGTCCTGGCCGAGCGCATTACCGATCTGCTGGCGATGGTGATTCTGGTCAGCATCGGCGGCATGGCGTTTCCTGCGGCGCGGCGCTGGTCGATGGTCTGCCTGGTCATCGCTCTGGTGGCTGTGGCTCTCCTCGCGTCGGACCGGCTGTTGCGCCAGCTGCTCCAACTCCTCGAACGGGCACCCTTCGTCGGGCGACTCGTGAGCCGATTTCTCGAGGTCTTCGACAGCCTCCGTGTGCTCATGCGGCCGCGGACGCTGCTTCCCGCAGTCGCCATTGGCGTGGTCGCCTGGGGAGCCGAGAGCTACGCTTTTGCGATCGTCTTGCGGGAGTACCTCCCCGATGTGTCCACGCTCCTCGGAGTGTTCGACTACTCAGCGTCGACCCTCATCGGTGCCTTTTCGATGATTCCGGGTGGGTTGCTCGCCTCCCAG
>JANQPS010000093.1 GCA_028285365.1 Thermoanaerobaculia bacterium
ATCTCACCCGGAGCCAGCAACTCTCCCATCTGGAGCTGGATGCGTCCGTCGCGCAAACGCTCCGCGAAGAGCCGATGGTTGCCGCTCCAGCCGAGATGCAGACCTACGACGGCACCGCGCTCGTGACTGAAGCCGGGCTCGCCGCAGAGCATCGCCGGATAGCTGTGATGGGACGTACGACCCAGTCGATTCTCCTTGCAGATGGACCCGGTCGTCAGGCGATACCGCGACAGGCCGGCTTCGTAGCACCACCGACCCTCGAACACCGCGAGCTCGTCGAGTCCGGGAAGATCACCCAGGGTCGCCGCGGCCAGCCAGTCGACGGCCAGCGATTCGTCGCCATCGTTGCGCACGCTGCAACGACTCGAGAGCACGCCGCTACGGCGGTCGACCTCGAGTCGCACCGTGACGGCTAGCGCGGAGACCTGGTCGACACACTCGACCCGGAGCGAACGCTCGTCGATCGACACCGCGTCGAGCCGGGCTACCGAGAGCTGAGTCAGCACCTCGACTCCGTTGCGCCTCACCACCAGGCCCGGATGACCGCTGAACCCCGTCGCAGATTCAGGCAGCCACGTGAGCGGCTCTTCGGTATCGAGTGCACCGTGCGGCACCGGCCGCCTGCAGAGCTCGCCGAGACTTTCCCAGTCCAGGTCGTCTGAGAGCAGCGGACCCCAGTAGGCCAGAGCCGGCAGCCCCGAGCCGAGCCAGAGGACGAGGGTCGCGTCGGCGAGATCGAAGCGCGCCCAGTGCGTGCCCGCGTCGGAAGAATGCTTGCTCAATGGGAAGTGACCGGGACCAGAATGGACCTCCAGTTTACGCCTCTTCGACACACCATCCCAGTCTCGAACTCGACCGCACGCCGTGCGTATCCAGTCGGTAACGTCAGCCACGAAGACCCCAAAGGAGGAGTACCCCATGGGACTCGTCGCGCTTCTCGTTCTCACGCCCTCTCTCCTGCTCGCGCAGTCGGACACCACATACGACCCCGAGCGCCAGCTCACGAGCAGCCAGACGCGCGAAGACTTGCGTGTCTTGCGCGAAGCTCTGGAAGCAGGTCATGGAGGTCTCTACGCCCACACTCCAGAAGCCGAGATGAGTGCGGCTTTCGACGCGGCATCAGCAACGCTCGACGCCCCGACGAGCGAGCGGGAACTCCTCCTCGAGCTCATGAAGCTCGTCAAGCTGATCCACGACGGCCACACGAGCATCAGCGAGTCCTCCGCGCATCGAGAGTGGCTCGACAGCCAGCCGATCTACGCACCGTTCAAGCTGGAGTTTCGAAGCGGGCGGGCCTATACGCGCTACAACTATTCTGCTGACGGCAACCTCGAGACGGGGGAGGAAGTGGTGGCCATCAACGGACGACCGATGGGCACCATCACCAGGGACATGAAGGCGCTGCTGTCTTCCGACGGCCGCTCGGACGCGGGCGTCTATCTTCGGCTTTCCGGAACTCTTCAGTTTGCGAGGCTCCATTCCTACCTGTACGGACCTGCGACGACCTGGAGCTACCGCCTACGAAGCCGCACGACCGGCTCCCTTCGCAACCTGTCACTCCCCGGACTCGAAGCCGACACGGTGCAGCAACGCTTCCGCGAGCGCTACTCCGAAGACCGACCCACCGTCGAGCTCACCTGGCACGGCAAGATCCCGGTGTTGCGCATGAGCGGCATGGTACGCAGCGTCGGCGACGAGTCCGTCGAGTCTTTCTTGAAGAGAGCATTCGGCGAGATCGAGAACCGTGAGGCCGAGCACCTGGTCATCGACTTCCGCGACAACGGCGGCGGCGCCGACGCAACCGGCAAACACTTGATGTCACACCTGCTCGACGAACCCTTCACCTACTACGACGCGCTCACCGCCCGTACGAACGTGGCGCCATATGCCAGGTACACGGGCGAAGACCCGGAAGAGATCGCCAAGCACCTGGCGTCGTTCACACCGAGGCCAGGGGGCGGATTCGACGTCCCCGGCCACTCCAACCTCGGAATCCAGCAACCGCGCTCGCCGCACTTCGCAGGACGGGTGACCGTGCTCATCGGCCCACAGACGTTCTCGGCCGCAACCGAGACCCTCGCCGTGATGTGGGCTCACGACCGAGCCACTCTGGTCGGCACCGAAACCGGCGGCGCGGCCGTCGGCAACACTTCCGGCGCCAGCGTTCGCGTCACGCTTCCCCACTCGGGCATTCGCCTCAACATGCCGCTACATCGCTATCACCAGGCAGTTGGCGAGTATCCCCACCCCGAGCGTGGCTTCCTTCCCGACTATGTGCTCGAGCCGACCCTCGACGAGCTGCTGCGCGGAGACGACCCGGTGCTCGACTTCGTTCTGGGCATGCAGTGAGCAACCCCAGTCGCAGCCTGCCACGCACCACGGCGTCGGCGGTTGACCTCCTGCGCTCGACTACAATCGCGTCAAATGTCCCTCGAAGTCGGCTCGAAGCTCGGGCACTACGAGATCGTCAGCCTCATCGGCAAGGGTGGCATGGGCGAGGTCTATCGAGCTCTCGACCCCAAGCTCGACCGTCACGTCGCCATCAAGGTCGTCGGCGAGGAGCTCAGGAACGAACCTGATCGGCTCGCCCGTCTGGAACGCGAGGCCCGGGCCCTCGCCGCACTCAGCCACCCGAACGTTGCCACGATCCACGGCTTCGAGCAGGAGGGAGAGACTCACTTCCTCGTCATGGAGCTCGTCGAGGGAAACGACCTTCAAGAGCAGATCGCTCGAGGACCGCTGCAGGCCGACGAAGCGCTCTCGCTGTTCGTTCAGATCGCCGAAGGGCTCGACGCTGCTCACCAGCAAGGCATCGTTCATCGCGACCTGAAGCCAGCCAACCTCAAGGTCACCCCGGACGGGACCGTAAAGGTTCTCGACTTTGGCCTCGCCAAGGCGAGTGAGACACACCAGCAAGGAGACCCGCACGTCAGCCAGTCTCCCACCCGGACGGCCCTGGCGACCCGCGAGGGTGACCTGGTCGGAACCGCGCCGTACATGAGCCCGGAGCAGGCTCGCGGCCAACCCGTCGACAAGCGCACCGACATCTTCGCGTTTGGCGCCGTGATGTTCGAGGTCCTCACCGCTCGTCGTGCGTTCGAGGCCGGAGACCCGGCCTTGACGTTGGCTGCCGTCTTGAGAGACGAGCCGGACTGGAGCCTCTTGCCGCCCGAGGCCCGAGCCGAGCTC
>JANQPS010000015.1 GCA_028285365.1 Thermoanaerobaculia bacterium
CGCGCTCGAGGTCGACCGCAGTGCTGCCAACGTGAAGAGTCTCGGTGAGTCGGTCGAGTACTACCGTCAGTCGCTGGAAGCTGATCAGTCGCTGTTCCGCGCCGGTGAGCGCACGCTCATCGACGTTCTCAAGACCGAAGACGCCTTGACGTCGTCAGAACAGCAGCTGATCAACGCGGTACAGACCCATCAGCTGCTGCTCAACGAGCTTCGGCTCGAGACGGGATCGCTGGTGCGTTTCGTCGAGGAAGGTGATGAGACGATCAGGCGCGTCCAGCCTTACGGGTACGACTTCACACCCTGAGGTCGGACTCTCGAGGATTGGGTAGCTGATGAGCTCGGCGGTATGCTGGAACGGTGCTGAGAAGGATACCGACAAAGCTACCGCCGAGCAGCGGTGCACGTTGAGGCTGCACGCTGATGCATACGACCTTATGCATATGCATTCGAAGGGTGAGACAGCGGAGGTAACGAGATGCTAGGAAACAAGCTCTACAGGAAAGCCGCACTCGAGAAGCTCTCATCTCCTGAGCGACTCGACGAGATGATGCGAGTGACGTCACCGGTCGGCTGGCTGGCCTTGGTGGCTATCGGGATCGTTCTGGTCGGAGTCTGCGTCTGGGGCTTCGTGGGCAAGATCACGGACCGGGTGAGCGGCCAGGGCATTTTGCTTCGAGGCGGAGCGGTCCTCGATGTAACAGCCTCGTACCAGGGCCGCTTGACCGAGATCCTCGTCGGCGAGTACGACTTCGTCGAGCAGGGTGAGGTCATTGCCCGCTTGATCAACGACGATCTGCGCAATCAGATCGGGCTCAAGAAGAGTCGCCTCCAGCAGATGCGTGATGGTGGTGGACGGGACGATCGAAACATCGCTGTCTTCATCGAGGCGGCTCGCGCCACGATCCGCTCTGCGCAGGGTGCGATCTCTGATCTCAATCGCCAACTGGCCAATCAGCAGGAGCTCCTGGATCAGGACCTGATCACGCCAGCAAGAGTGCGAGCCACGAGGGATCAGATTCGTGCCGAGGAGGCGAAGATCTCGGGCGCCAACCGCGAGATCGCGGATCTCAATCGCCAGCGCGATACTGGATCCGACAGCATCGAGGAGCTTCAGGCCGAGATCGGCACCATGGAAGATCGCCTGGAGCGCGAGGAGAAGATCGTGAGCCAGTACAGCGGACGTGTGCTCGAGCTCACCACCGATCCAGGCGCTCTCGTTTCTCCCGGAGCTCGAATCCTGACGTTGGAGGAGGTTGACGGGACCGTCGAGGCTTTCGTCTACGTGGAGGCCGGCGACGGCAAGAAGGTTCAGCCTGGCATGCGGGTGCGGGTCTCGCCGAGTACGGTCAAGAGAGAAGAGTTCGGCTTCATGGTCGGCGAGGTGAAGACCGTGTCCGAGTTTCCGGTCAGCCCGGAGGGACTGCGGCGAACGTTGCGCAACGATCGCCTCGTGTCACAGCTGGCCGGTGACGCGGCGCCGATCGAGGTGGTCGTGACGCTGATGCAGAACGCGGACACGCCGAGCGGCTACGAGTGGTCGTCCTCGCAGGGGCCCCCCAATCGGATCTTTACCGGCACGATCTGCAACGGTGAGGTCGAGGTCGACTTCAAACGGCCGGTGGAGTACGTTCTGCCGATCATGAAGAAGACCCTTGGTGTCGCTTCGGTGGGTGCTCAGTAGCCTGTGAGCTTCGGGGTTCCCATCGATCTGGAGCGACGGGGTTCGCGGGTCGCTCTCGCGGGTTTCGGAACCCACTCGAAGGTGGGCGTTTGCTGTCTTGGTTTCGTTTGTGCCCGTTGAGGTCTGCTATCGCCTAAGGAGCGAGCCGTGGCTGTTCTGATTCGCAAAGACTCTCCTGACACGCGCTACGAGCTCCCCGAAGAGGGCGACGCCGTACTCGGGCGCGGTGACCAGTGTCCCGTACGCATTCAGGAGGGCACCATGTCGCGTCAGCACGCGCGGGTGCTCGCCATGGACGGTCGTTTTGTCCTGACCGATCTCGGCAGCTCGAACGGCACCGCGGTCAACGGCAAGCGCATCTCGTCACCGACCGAGATCAAGGACGGTGACGAAGTCCAGTTCGGTAACGCCGTCTTCCTCTTTCAGGCAGCGGTGGCCGCCGCACCAACACCTCAGCCCGCGGCATCTCAGCCCGCGGCACCTCAGCCCGCGGCACCTCAGCCGGCAGCCCCGCAGCAACCAGCCGCGCCCAAACCGGCGGCGCCCGCGGCACCTCAACACCCGGCTGCGCCGCCACAGCCAGCCGCTGCCCAACAGCCGGCTCAACA
>JANQPS010000127.1 GCA_028285365.1 Thermoanaerobaculia bacterium
TCGAGTCGAACCTCTAGAGCAAGGGTCGATCTTGCGCGCGTGCCCGGACTTCGGCCAGGTCCAGTCGGCCGTAGATCCGCTCTCTGGCCTGACGCTCGAGCTGCCGTTCGCCTTTCAGGAAGTAGACGTCCGAGAGCTTCAACAGCGCGCGTCGAGCATGTTCCGGCCGACTTTGTAGGAGGCTGTAGATCTCTTCAGCCAACTCGAGATCGCGTGCGCCGAACGCGAGATCGGCGGCGAGCTCGAGCTGGAGGGTTTGCCTGCTCGAGAGTGCCTGGAGGTCGACGCTACTGCGCAGCAGCGAGCGCGCCTCGAAGATGACGTCGTCGCGCTCTTCGTCGGTCGCTGGCCGTGCGGCGACCGAAAGGGATTCGACGAAGAAGTGGCGTCGACCAGGTGCGACGAAAGGCTCGACGCGGCTCGCCGGGTCGACGGCGACCAGAAGGTCGTCGACGAAGATCATGGCGTCGTCTTCATCCTCGAGGTCGCCAATGAACGAGTAGTAGCGAATCGAAGAGGCTCTGGCCTGAGCCACGTTGGTTTGCTCGAACAGGTTGACCAGCGGCTCTTTGATGCCTTCTTCGTAGAGTGCGAGATCGTAGGTGCCAGCGTCGACGTCGTAGACGAGGTCGACGAAGTACCACGCGAACGGCTGTGGCTCGAACAGCTCGTGCCACGCATCGCCGACCCGGTGGCGCAGCTTGCCGTCTCGCGTCTGCAACCAGAGGGCATGACCGTGCCTCTCGAAAGCGAGGAACCACTTGCTGCCGGCCAGGGCGAAGTTGAAGGTCTCCGCCGGATCGGTGAGCAGGAGGTAGAACTGGACGAACACCTTGCCCGTCGCCTGCTCGGGGAAAAAGCCGAGAAACTCCGAGAAGCTGCCGTCGCGACTGCCCTCGGCGAGTCTCAGCGAGCGCTCGCCGCTGATTCGGAACGACGAGCTCAGGTCGACGCGGCCACTGGGTCGTTGAAAGAGTCGGAACGTATCGGGCCCCGAAGCGTGGGCCTTCTCGAAGTCGTAGAAGACGAGGAGGGGAGACGAGTCCGACTTCGTCTGCTCGCTCGGCTGAGCGACAAGCGCGCCGCAGAGAATCATCTGCAAGACCGCCAGCCCTAGGGTCGGGACGTACTGCCTGATCCGTGCCTTGATTCGTGATGTCGTTGGGCTGAGGGACATGCCTTCAGTGTATCCGCAGCTTCTCCGTCGACCCTGGTGGGTCGAGTGTGTTCATGACGCACGGCGCTCGTGATGTCGGTACGAAGCTCAACGGGCTTTGGTTTGGTGAGGCCCGCGCCGGGAACGCTCGCTCACGACCGCGTTGACCGTACCTGACAAGACGAACCTCGAAGAGGGACACCCGGTGTTGGACTTGCGACCGGCTGTACACTCCAGGTCGTCGCGGTCTGAGATGAAGTTCTGCCAGAGGACGCCGCAGTCATCATGTTCACAAGAGGAGGCCACCGTGAGTGACAAGACGACGACTGACCGGAGACGTCTCCTACTCGGGTTTGGAGCAGCAGGATTGGGCGCTCTGGCTCTGGAGGGTTCTGCTCGAGCCCAGCCGAGCGACGTGGAGAAGGCGAACGAAGCCGTTGTGATGGAAGCTTGCCGGGCGATCGATGCACTCGACGCCGAAAGGTTGGGTGGCCTCCTTCACGACACGTTCGTCTTCCAGCTCTTCGACGGCCAGCCACTCGTCGAGGGCAAAGGTGCGTTTCTCGACTTCTTCGGCAGCTTCGTAGAACCCTTCAAGAGTGCTCTCTTCGAAGTCCATCGCTCGCATGTGCTCGGCAACCTGGTCATCAATCACCGCACCGACTACTTCTACGCCAAGGAGGGTGGCGAGAACCAGACCTTCGAGGTCACGGGCTTCTGTGTGGTGAAGGAGGGCCTCATTCACGAATGGCGAGATTACCTGCTACCCGCCTGAGGAGGCACGGTAGCTCAGGCGCTCAGAGAAGCAGACCCTGAGCAGGACTGTGGTCGAGATGACCTGTCGGTCGTCAGCTGCCACAAGCCGTGCCGCGAGCCGCGTCCACACCCGCGCTTCTGCGCTGCCACACGAGGATGGCCAGAGCGGCAAGCAGGATCGTGGTGACAGTCGGGCCCCAGCCGCCGGAGAGGATGGCCAGAAAGAAGAGAGCCAGAAGGGCCGGGTCGTCTTCGGTCACCCAGAGCAGCGCGCGCCGCGGGTCGTCGATATCGGCGCCCGTCGCGTTCTCCAGGCGAAGCGGCTCCGAGACG
>JANQPS010000154.1 GCA_028285365.1 Thermoanaerobaculia bacterium
GAGATCGCGAACGGCCTGGCGCGCAACAGCGGGAGTAGCGACACCCCTGGCATTCCAGTCGCCGAAGCCGGCGAACCCGTTGCTACGAACTACCTGGTCTTCGTCGACGATTTCTTCTCGCTCCCCAACGACCGCAACCGGGTTCTCGACAATCTGGGCCAGCAGCTCGCGGGTCTCGGCCCCAAGGACCAAGTCGCCATGGTGGCGTTCAACGGACGTCGACTCGACCTCCTCACGGGATGGACCAACGACGCTGCCGAGCTCAGGGCGGCCATCCAGAAGGCCAAGGCTCGAAAGACTTTCGGAACCCAGCGGATCTCGGAGCTCAGCTTCAACGACATCGAGCGGGACACCTTCCGGGACATGCATCTGCTCACCGTCGAGCGCATCGAAGCCGCTGGAGGCGAGGCGCCTGAACGACCGTTCCAGTCCACCGGATTGGACGGGCCCGATCGTGCCTACGCCTTCAGGCTCACCAGTCAGCTCGAGCAGGTGATCTACGGGGCCACGTCCGCCATGCGATCGTTCGCCGCACCGACCGGGCGCAAGGTCATGCTGCTGATGTCGGGTGGCTGGCCCTACAACCCTGCCGAGTACACGATCAGTCAGTTCACCGCTGATGTGGACGACGCCGTTGCCGACCTGACCTTCTCGCGCTACCTGTTTGCTCCGCTGGTCGACACCGCCAACCTGCTGGGCTACACGCTCTATCCCGTCGACATTCCGGGGCAGCGACGCCAGACTGGCTTCGACGCAACCGACAACTCGGCCGACATCGCTCGGAGAACCAACACGGGGCTCGCCGGATCTGCTGTCCGGCGGGAGCTGCAGATGCACGCCACTCTCGATCACCTGGCTGACCGAACCGGCGGCAAGGCCCTCATGAACTCACTCCGCGACGAGTCGCTCGCGCGCGCCATCGAGGACACGCGCTCCTTCTACTGGCTCGGATTCACGCCGAAGCGACTCGAGAACGACGAGGAGCACAGCGTCGACGTCCAAATCGTCGGCCGTCCCGATCTGGTCGTACGCACCCGTGACTCTTTCGTCGATCTGTCACGCAGCACCGAGATCACCATGATCGTCGAGAGCGCTCTCCTGTTCGGCGATCCACCGACGGCAAGACCGCTCGATCTCAAGTTCGGCAAACCCCGACGCAAGCTGGGAAAGATGCAGATCCCGCTCGAAGTGGGCTGGTCCATGGACGACATCGAGCTCATCCCGACCGCAGGTCGCTACGTCAACGAGCTCGAGATCCGAATCACCGTCATGGACAAGGTCGGCAACCGCTCGGAAACCACCCTCGACAAAGTCTCGATCCAGGGAAGCGTCCCGCCCACGCCCGGGCAGAAGTACTGGTACGAAACGGTCCTCAACATGCGCTCGAAGCAGCACCGCATCGTGGTGGCGGTCTACGACCCCCTGTCCGGAACGATTCTCTCGAGCACCAGCGAGCTGGGGCTGCGCTAGCTGAAGCTTCGCCAGCAGCCACCGAACTCGTCGGTGGCTCGTTGCAACCTAGCGTCGCCCGGTCACGCGAAACCAGAGGTTGCGAAGCCTCCAGAATCGACTTCTCTCCATCCACTCGATGCGTTGTTCGAGTTCGGCCGTGCGCGCTCGAAGGTGGAGGTTGGCGGCGCGCACCTCTTCCAGGCCACCGGCAGCTCTCCTCGTGAGATCAGCCCCCTCCAGCCGACTCATGTGCACGACCGATTCGCGTCCCCCTGCCGAGCGCGATACGACGCTCAGAAGCGCGTCAGGGTCCAGCGACCGTGAACATTCATAGTCGGCAACCCAGCCCGAGGCGGCAAACTCCTCTCCCAGAAACTCCACGAGGTCGGGACGGATGCGGTTCGCCACGGCAGTCGCCACGATTTCACCGTTCAGAGTCACTTCGATCTCCACTTTGTGCGAAGGTTCCTGGCGATCGATAGCCCAGCCGGCCACCTGAAGTGTTCCGGGGCCCAGGACGACACAGGTATCGAGGTACCCCTCGGCAGGAAGATCGAGCCTGAGCGACTCTCGTGACATCCCGGGCGACGAGGTCGCCTCACCGTCAGGGTCCGCCGCATCTGTGAGTGGCTTCTCGAGGACCCAGATGTCCTGAAAGTGCCACAAGCCGCGCTCGAGACAGACGTGGACCGTGGCAGAAGGGCATTCGGATCGTATCGCCGACCTCACGAACTCGGTGGATGCCCAGGTCGTGCCGTAGGTTCCGAGGTCGAGCTCGAGACTCTCGCTGACGGCCTCGAAGCAGAAGCCACGGTCGTCGAGCTCTCGACCCGGGAAGAGAACGTTCTCGCCGTTGGTCGAAAACAGCAGCAGGCCGCCCGGCGCAAGCATCGAATAGAGCTTCTCGAGCCACGACGAGAAGAGCTCGTCCGGCAGGTGAGTGAACAACGAGAGGGCAGTGAGGAAATCGAAGTCCCCCAGGTCGTCGAGATCGGCGGGAGCCGTCGACGACGTGTGGCTCTCGATCCCCAGGACGTCTCGCTGAAACGCCACCGCGACCGCGCTGAGCTCCGCGATGGAAAGCGATCCGGGTGCCACACACTCCCTGGCGAAACGCGTCACCCTCCCGCACCCTGCGGCGAAGTCGAGCCAACGCGGTGGCCCCTGGTCTCCCCAACGCCAACGCGCGACGCGTTCGAGGCTCTCCCAAGCGGTCAAGCCCGAACGCAGATAGCTGACCAGGGCCTGCCCTCGGTGCTGGTGCTGCTCCGACAGGGCATAGTCGAACATCTCGTCATTGGCCGAGATGTCCAAACAGGGGCGCGACCCCGGCCAGCGCCTCTCGAGAAACGCCTCGACCAGGGGATGGTGCTCGTCCCCGGCGTAGGCGAGGGCATGTTCGCTGTTCGTCAGAGGCATGATCGGGCAGGTCGTCGGATCCGAGGGACCCGTCGGACACTATCCGCTTTCACGAAAAAGGGCGGCCAAGTGGCCGCCCTCGATTCGGCGCGCTGCCCTGCCGGGACCGCGCAGAGAAGCGGCCTACGCCGCTCCTCGTTCTGGCTTCTGCAGTAGTTGGTGATCCAGTACTGAGATTCGCTCTGACCTTCTCGGGTCAGGAAGCGGATTCGGCGCCAGTGACCGTGACGACCTTCTCGCCGTCGACGTCCGCAACGCTGCCAGTGATCTTGACGTTCTTGCCAGCGTGCTCTTTCATGGTGCTGATCGCGCCCTCATCGGACTTTGCGAGATCGATCTTGACGACGTCGCCATCGACCAGCAGGCCCATGTCAGCGCCGTTGTCGAGGCAGCGCTTGGCGCAGCTGGCATGGCCTTCGCCCTTCTGGCCGTTCGCATAACACCCCATCTCGACGACTTCACCTGTCCAGCTGTCCGCGGCAAACAGGGAGCCTGCCGGAAGCAAGAGCGCCAGGACGCCGAGAACCATCATGAGTTTCTTCATTTCAGTCTCCTCGTAGAACCAGTTTTTCTGTCAGATCTCGGGCGGTTTACCGTCCGTACGGATCCACCAGAAGGTTGGATTCCCGTCGAGTCGTCGTTTGGATCGCTCGCCGGAAAGGACCTGAGATCTCGATGCAGGGCTGTCTGGGAACCGAGTAATCTTAGCATCCAGGTCCACCTCGCCGCTTTCCGGCGAACTGTGAACGTCAACCCGAGGAAGAGCCGTCGATGGTGAAGCTCAACCGATATTCGTCCCGCATCACCGAGCCCCGTTCTCAGGGTGCATCTCAGGCCATGTTGTTCGGTACAGGCCTGGATTCGGATGCACTCTCGAAGCCGCAGGTCGGAATCGCGTCGATGTGGTGGGAGGGCAACACCTGCAACATGCACCTCCTGGATCTCGCCGAAGCCGTCAAGACTGGCGTCGACGAAGCAGGAATGGTCGGCATGCGGTTCAACACCATTGGTGTCAGCGACGGCATTTCCATGGGTACCGACGGCATGAGCTACTCGCTCCAGTCTCGCGATCTCATCGCCGACTCCATTGAAACCGTCATGTCGGCGCAGTGGTACGACGCGAACGTGTCGATTCCCGGCTGCGACAAGAACATGCCGGGCTGCATGATGGCCATCGGGCGTCTGGATCGGCCGGCAGTGGTGGTCTACGGCGGCACCATTCGACCTGGGCACTGGGAAGGTGGCCCTATCGACGTCATTTCGGCCTTCCAGAGCTACGGTGAGTCTCTGGCTGGCACCATCACGGAAGAGCAGCGTCAGACGATCGTGCGCAACGCCTGCCCGGGAGCGGGAGCCTGCGGTGGCATGTACACGGCCAACACCATGGCGAGCGCGATCGAAGCTCTCGGCATGTCGCTGCCCTACAGCTCGTCGACGCCGGCTACCGACCCCCAGAAACTCGATGAGTGCAGGCGAGCAGGTGCAGCCGTCGCCTCCCTCCTCGAGTCGGACCTCAGGCCGAGTCACATCATGACCCGAAGCGCCTTCGAGAACGCCATGGTTCTGATCACGGTTCTCGGCGGCTCCACGAATGCGGTCCTCCACCTCATCGCCATGGCACGTTCCGTGGGTGTCGAGTTGGATATCGACGACTTCCAGGCGGTGAGTGATCGGATTCCTCTCCTCGCAGATCTCAAGCCGTCGGGACGCTACGTCATGGAGGATCTCCACAACGTCGGCGGAACCCCCGCGGTCCTCAAGCTCCTCCTCGATCAGGGAGTCATCGACGGCGACTGCATCACGGTGACCGGCAAGACGCTGGCCCAGAATCTCGCGGATCTACCAGGCCTAGCGGACGACCAAGACGTCATCGCCGAGTGGAACCAGCCACTATCCGCTCGCGGCCATCTCCGAATCCTGCGCGGTAATCTGGCTCCTGGTGGCGCGGTTGCGAAGATCACCGGCAAGGAGGGTGAGCGTTTTCGCGGACCCGCACAAGTCTATGACTCGGAAGAAGCGATGCTCGAGGCGCTCGAGCGTTCCGAAATCCAAGCCGGCTCCGTCATCGTCATTCGCTTCGAAGGTCCCAAGGGTGGACCCGGAATGCCCGAGATGCTGACTCCGACGTCCGCCATCATGGGCGCGGGCCTCGGCGATCAGGTCGCTCTGATCACCGACGGTCGCTTCTCCGGAGGATCTCACGGCTTTCTCATCGGCCACATCACACCCGAAGCCCAGGACGGAGGACCTTTGGCGCTGGTCGAAGACGGCGACGAGATCGAGATCGACGCAGTTGGCAACGTCCTGAAGCTCGAAGTCTCCGACGACGAGCTCCGCCGTCGCAGCGACACGTGGGTCGCCCCTCCCCTCAAGGCCGAGAGAGGGGTCCTGCACCGCTACATCAGGACGGTCAAGTCGGCCAGCGAAGGCTGTGTCACCGACGAGTAGAGCCTCAGCTCGATGACCATCCGACAACTAGAGTGACCGTAAGGAGAGGACCCAACGATGTCTCGAGTAATCGCCGGCTATGGCTCGTGGAGCTCGCCGCTGAGCGCAGAAAAGGTCGCCAGCGCGGCAGTGGGGCTGGCTGGTCTCCAGGTCGCGGGCCACTCCCTCTACTGGACCGAAAGGCGGCCCGACGAGGGTGGTCGCTCCGTGGTCGTCGAATGGCGAGACGGCAAGACGCGCGATCGGACACCTGCGCCGTTCAATGCGAGAACGAGAGCCCACGAGTACGGCGGCGGCACGTTTGCGGACCACGGCGAGGACGTCTACTTCACCAACTTCACCGACGGCCGAATCTACCGTCAGCCATCAAGCGGTGCCGCTGAACCGCTCACGGCGCCTGCCCAGGCCGCCTACGCGGACCTCGTGATCGACCCGCAGCATCAACGTCTGATTGCGGTTCGTGAGAGCTACTCGGGAGACGACGAGCCGGTCGCCTCCATCGTCGCCTTTCCGCTCGAGGGCAGTTGTCACGAAGCCCAGACTCTCGTCGCGGGTGCCGACTTCTACTCGTCGCCGGCCGTACACCCGAACGGTCGAGCCCTGGCCTACCTCAGCTGGTCTCACCCGAACATGCCCTGGGACGAGACCCGGCTCGAGCTCGCTCCGCTCGACACTTCGGGCGCCCTCGGCGAGGCGCGGACCCTGGCCGGGGGCGATCAGGTCTCCATCTTTCAGCCGCTGTTTCGCAGCGACGGCGCCCTGTTCTACGTCTCAGATGTCTCTGGATGGTGGAACCTCTACCGTCTCGACGATCCCCTCGAGGGCGAGCCTGAGCGGGCGGTCCACCTCGCGGCGCGGTCGGCCGAGTTCGGTCGGCCACAGTGGATCTTCGGCTACAACACCTACGACTTCACTCCTGACGGACAGCTGTTCTGCTGCTACACCCAACAAGGGCTATGGCATCTCGGTCGGCTCGACGAAGGAGACTCGTTCGTCGAGATTCCCACCAGTCTCACCCAGGTGGAAACGCTGCGCTGCGGTCCTGACGGCACCTACCTCGTCGCGGCAGCACCGGATCGCTCGCCTCACGTCACGAGAATCGCGCCGGGGACTGACGAGATCAGCCTCATCCACCGCTCTTCGGCCGAGTCGGTGTCAGCCCAGCTCATCTCGGCCGGTGAGCCCATCGAGTTTCCGGCAAAAGACGGATCGATTGCTCATGCCTTCTACTACGCTCCATGCAGCGACCGCTACGAAGCCCCGGAGGGCGAGCTTCCACCGCTGATCGTCAAGAGTCATGGTGGCCCCACAGCAGCGGCAGACAACGCCTTCAGCCCCGCAATCCAGTTCTGGACGACACGCGGCTTTGCAGTCGTCGATGTCAACTACGGCGGGAGTACCGGCTACGGTCGTTCGTATCGCGAACGCCTCGACGGCAACTGGGGAATCGTCGACGTCGACGACTGCGTGGCGGCGGCCGAACACCTCGTCGCGAACGGCCTTGCCGACCCGCAGCGCCTCGCCATCCGCGGAGGCAGTGCGGGTGGCTACACGACCCTTGCAGCCCTCACCTTTCGCGACACCTTCAGAGCAGGAGCCAGCTACTACGGCATCGGCGATCTCGAAGCCCTGGTACGCGACACTCACAAGTTCGAGTCGCGCTATCTCGATCGACTCATCGGTCCCCACCCCGAGACGCGCGATCTCTACATCGAGCGCGCCCCGCTACACCACGCCGATCGGCTGTCGTGCCCAGTGATCTTCTTTCAAGGCCAGGACGACAAGGTCGTTCCCCCCAACCAGGCCGAGACCATGGTCGAGGCGCTTCGCGAGAAGCAGATACCGGTCGCCTACATCGCCTTCGACGGCGAAGGACACGGCTTTCGACGCGCCGAGAACATCATCCGCTCACTCGAGGCCGAGCTGGCCTTCTATGCCCAGGTCTTCGGCTTCGAGCCCGCCGACGACATCGAGCCAGTCGACCTGGGCTGAGCATATAGTTGGCCGTTGTCTACCGAAAACGTTCTCCAGAGGAGCTTCATCCATGAGCGATACCGCCGCTTCCGTCAAAGATATCTTCGCCCAGATGCCCGAGCGCCTGAACGCTTCTGCAGCGCAGGGAATGGACGCGGTCATTCAGTACGACCTCGGCGGCGATGGCGGTGGCACCTACCATTGCCAGATCAAAGACGGAGCCTGCACGGTGGGAGACGGAGCTCATGACTCGCCGAGCATGACTCTGATCATGGACGCCGGAGACTTCGTCGACCTCATCGGTGGCAAGCTCGATGGCATGTCCGCCTTCATGTCCGGCAAATTGAAGATCTCGGGGGACATGGGACTCGCCATGAAGATGCAGTCCCTCTTCCAGGCCTAGCGAGGAGCACTTCAAAGCAGGAGATCTCGATCTCCGACGGGTGCATGCCGACGACCTCGCGGATCGGCTTGCGAAGGTCGAGATCTCGAGCAAGACGAGCTGCCCCGACGAAGTCTGGAACCTTCTCCTCTGGCCGCTCGTAGTCTCAAGACGATGGCTCGCACGAGCGGAGAGCGACTCCCCAAGTGGTGGCGCACGGTCGATGATCGCTTCAATCGACTGACGGCCGGTCTGTCGACGAGCGAGCTCACTCGCCTCTTCGAGCGCGAGGCCACGAACGCCTACACCGTGCTCACCCGGGAGCGGGAGGTCCCGGAGACTCCCAGTCTCCCGCAGCGCATCAAGGTCATCTTCCTGGGTTTCCTGGACCACCTCGGTCCCACCAGAAGGGTGGTCTTCCTCCTCTCCCTGGCTTTTGCGCTCCTGGGAGTGGTTGGCTACGGCCTCACGCTGGAGCTGCTGCAGGGCCGCATCGTCTTCGACGCGTCACCGCTCTGGTTTCTACCGGCCATCGGAGGGCTCCTGTTCCTCCTGGCGCTCGAGATCGTCGACCAGGTGAGGGTCCGAGACGAGCTCGAGATCGCTCGAGACCTGCAGCGT
>JANQPS010000160.1 GCA_028285365.1 Thermoanaerobaculia bacterium
GCTGACCGGCAGCTGACGCTGAGAGCCATCTATCGAGGAGTCGAGAATCGCCTCCCCGTTGTACGTGTCGCCCACGGGGGGCTCTCCGTGTTCGCCGACGAGTACGGGCGAGTCCGTCAAGCATTGCCACCTAACGAGGCGGGCGCGATGTTGCTCACGGTCCAGCAGACAGAGCCAGCCACTCCCACAGAACATCTGGCCCTCATTCTTCTTCCGCTCGGCACAGGGTCCGTAGTATGGTGGGGATGGCGGGTGGTAGGCGTTGCAGTGCGGCGCAGGTCCGGACGATCGCAGGAGGTCTAGCCTATGGATGCGAAGAGGATCGATCGAGCGGCCGGGAAGCTCCGACGATCGAACGTAATGCAGCTGTTGATTTGGGCTTGCATGGGCCTCCCGCTATCGGCACTCCCGGCCTCGGCCCAATCCACGAGCACCTTCACGCTGGACGCACTCTCCTTCGTGTCGTTCCAGGACGTCTCGACCTTCAGCCTGCCAAGCGGCTCGACGCTCACGTTCGAGTTCGACGCGCCCGCAGCTGATGGTTCGATCGACTTCTCGATTCCTACGTCGGGAGTCTCCATCCCCGCCCTCGACATGCCGGGCGACTCACGAACGCTTCAGTATGGGATCGCCTCGGATGCATCCGGCTCGATCAGCCCCTCGAGCGATGGCTACGTGATCCAGTTCAGCGCGGCCGTGACGGCCGACCTGAACGGACCGCTCGAGACTGCGCCGCCGAACGTCTACTCGATGCCATTCACGACGGAGACAGTCACGGCCACCGACATCCTCGGCCAGCTCTCTATCGAGCGAACAGGATTTCGGCTCGTCGACGGCGTCTGGTACGCGCAGATCGTGGCTGCCACGACGAACAAGGCGAACGCCTTCCCCGAACCCGGAGCCGCCGTCTACGCGGTGTTGAGTGGCCAGTTTGACTCGCTGCCGATCGCGCCGTAGGCCGGGAAGGGTCCCGAACGCGTTCAGCGCCCGGCGCGCGAATCGGACCGGCACTCGCCGTTCGTTCACGCAAGCAGCAGCGTCAGATCTCCATGCGATCACGGAAGCGGATCAGACTGTACGGAGGCAGCTCTCGATGGATCGGGATCAGAAAACACTTTCTCATCGCGCTCGACTTGCGATGACAGACCGGAACAGCTTTCGCGTCGTGTACCCGCTGAGCATCTCTCGTAGGCCTTACGTCTTGTTGATGACGATGCTCTTCCTGGTGGCGACATCGACTGGAACGGCGAGCGCCGCCGTCGTCTACGAGTACCAAGGGGCGCCCTACTTCGCGGCAGCTCCTGAATACTCGCCATCTGATTCCGTTTCGATCCAGATCACGCTCGACAACGACTTCGACTCGAACCTCGTGGAAGCAGACCTTCGGACCGAAGTTCTCGACTACGTCTATTCAGATGGCGTGAACGTATTCACGCCGGGTGACGGCCCGCCACTAGCCGTGTTCACGGTGTCGACCGACGCGGAGGGAGTATTGGAAGAATGGCTCTTCACGCTCGGCGGTGTCGAGCTCCCCTTCCCACCGGGACAGGTCAACTTCTCATCGGCCAGTCCGGGCGCAGTTGACTTCGAACGCGGTCTCGTCTGCGTAATCCAGACCGTCGTCATGGGTGATTGCGGCTTCGATCCAAGCCAGACCCCCAGCCTTCGTTATCGCGCGATTCCACCCGGTACCTGGTCGCAAGTCGTGATTCCGGAGCCCGAAACAGTCGTCCTGCTGGGTCTTGGGTTGCTGGCTCTCGGACGCCGCCGGAAACAGACCGCTCGAGCTTGACTGGGGCGACGTGGAACGACGCGGTTTGGGCGCCTCGGCCAAGCGCCCACCCGAAACGCTGCGAAATCGCGATCTGTCGGCACCCAGCGTCATTCCTCTGGGTTTTCGTCGAGAAGATCGAGAAGGTCTTCCGAGCCCTCTAGGTCGCCTGCGAGCGCCCGACGTGTCTCCTCGAGAATGCTTTCGACTTCTTCGTTTCGCGCCGCAGGAGGTATCGAGTATGCGTCCCCGGCGAAACTCTCGATTCGAGTGACCAAAGCACGAGACCTCGAAGTGTCGAGAAAGTCGTAGAGAGCGATCGTCGGAGCAATATCCTCTGCCGACATCAGCGCCTCGATTCTCACTTCTCCGGGCAGACCGAGCGCGATCATGTCCACCCCACCAAGTGCGCTCGCTTTTCGACGCAATGCGTCGGCTTTGGCCAAGCCACTAGCGGTGGGCAGTAGCACCACAAGGTCGGCATCTCGAACTCCGATCGTACTCACGTCGCATGCATCGAACAGGTTCAAGTCGGAGGTATCGACGTAGAACTCTGTCTCGAGCGCAACGCTGGATCTGAACAAGATGCGGGTGCAGTCCTCACATCGTTCGGGTGAGGAAGACGCCGGCGCCAGCCAGAAGAGCGGAAGGGCCTCACAGTCAACGTCGGTCTGCGGGGGCCGATCATCGCAACCGGTCCATACCAACGTCACTACCGCAAGTGTGAGGGCTCGTCTCGACCATGGGAAATCCCACCACGGCGCGCGCCCACCCAAGTGAAACCCCCTCACGGTCCACACGGCTCGATCGTAGAAGAGCGCGATGCAGACACCAAGATCGCCGCTGACGAGCGCGAGACA
>JANQPS010000167.1 GCA_028285365.1 Thermoanaerobaculia bacterium
CCCATCGGGACAGTTGAGATCCAGCCCCACGCATCCGCCGTCAGGATTCCGACGAGCGTCGGCGGGATCGACACCAGAACGTAGTTCTCGCGTTCGAAATCGCGCAGCGTGTCCGGATCTCCCGCGCGTTTCTTGCGCGCGTGGCTGAACCGACCCGCGGTCGCCGCCCAGCGAGCCGAACCCTCGAGATAGAACGCCTGGCGTGTGGGCGTGGCCTTCTCGAGCGTCTTCTCGTGCACCCGGAACAAGTGATAGCTCTCGATGCCGTTCTCGAAGATGATCTTCCAGTTCGCGTTCCAGATGCTTCCACTCGCTGCGCCGGCCGACACGTTGAACCGATCGAGCTGGTAGTTCTCCAGGTACCGTGACAATCCCGAGAGCCGCTTGGCGAGCGGCTCGGCGTTCGGATCGAGGTTGACGAAGACCGCACCCGCGTACTCCTCGATCGAGAAGTGAAGCAGACAGTGGGCTTCCTTGTCGATCTCGATGTTGCCGGGGAAGGGAGTTCCCAGCAAGCGGCCTTCGCCGTCGTACGTCCACGCGTGATACGGACAGACGAACTTGTTGGCATGACCGGGCCCCGGATCGGCCAAGGGCGTCCCGCGGTGGCGGCAAGCGTTCGACATGGCACGAAGCTGGCCATCTCGCCCTCGGATCACGATCACGGGCTCGTTCGCCACGTCGAACGCGAAATAGTCGCCCGGGTTGGGCAACGATGCGGCGGCACAGACAGCTATCCAGTCGCGCTGGAAGATCCTCTCCACTTCGAGGTCGTACACATCCTGGTTCGAGTAGGCGCCGAAAGGAAGAGCCCGGGCCTCGCCCTGGGATGCAGCGGTTTCGTGTCTCAGCGCTTCGAGCAGCGCCATGTTGCACCTCGTCTCAGTCCACTTCGTCGCGACCTGCAACCGTAGTGTCGATCTATGCTGGAACGCGGACGGTAGGGCCATGATGGCGGCGATCCCGAGGCCCTGGCCGTCCTCACGATTGGAAGGTTCGGACCAGCTCGTAGCGCTTGATTCGAGCGCTGTCCGGCGAGATGACCACATCGAAGGTATCCCGGCCGGTTGTCGTGCCGGTCGCCCCTTCCCATTCGTATGTCCCCGCCGTCGTGACGCTCACCGTGACCTTGTCGTCAGCGACATCGACGGAGTCGATATCGGTCTGGTTCTCCGAGAACGGCGACAGGTATGCGCTCGGATCCGACAGGGGCGAGAAGTCGTACTCGTCGTTCGGCTGAACTCCGCTGTAGTCGAGGACGTACTTCACGGTCGCATCTTTCTCGAAGATGTCACCCAACGCATCCCACTTGCTGGATCCCGAGAGATCGTAGTAGAGCGCGACGGCCTGCCGAGCTGCTTCCTCTGCGTTCCCAATCTTCTTCTGCCCACTCATGCCTCTGTCTCCTTTGCTTTGCTGAGCCGGTCGACGGCTGAACGTGTCGTCTCGTGACTTCCGACAATCACGAGAGGCCTGATCCGTGATCCGCTCCTAGATCGCTTTCGTATCTTGTAAGACAACATTGTTGCAATCTCAAGCCCAGACCGATCGTTTTCGAATCTTTGTTGATCTTTATGAGACACTATCGTATCGTCATACCTCAACAGGGAGGGCGGGGTTGTTCAGGACCGAGTTGCTCGGTCCCTGGGCCTCTCTCCTGAGGAGCAGGATGGAAACGAAAGACAGGTACATCACGGCCGGCGTCTTGATCGCGGTCTGGGTCTTTGCCGTGCTCAACTGGACTTGGCCCTGGGGCGTGCTGTTTCTGGCGTGGGCGCTCTCCTCCCTGCGAACGAAGCAGACCTTCCTCATTCGCGAGATCGACAAGGGCCAGAACCCCATGCTCTACTGGGCAGTGCTCTCGACGTGGATCATCATGGGAGTCCTGATCATTCTGGGCGAGT
This sequence comes from Thermoanaerobaculia bacterium, assembly GCA_028285365.1. Classification (GTDB taxonomy): domain Bacteria; phylum Acidobacteriota; class Thermoanaerobaculia; order Multivoradales; family Multivoraceae; genus JANQPS01. Next base: position 1,905 of record JANQPS010000167.1, read on the forward strand.
ACCAGCCCGGGCTGGCCGGAGCCACGTTCTGAACGGCGATCCGGCGACGCTCTCGAGCCGATCTGAGCGGGTTCGACCAAGACAGGCGAAGCGTGGCGGAGGAGCACGAGAGTCTCGGGACGACGACTCGAACTGCGCTTCAGCGCTTCGCTTTGAGAACGGCCGGCGCTGCGAGTTCTTCTGTGTCGTCGAACGCCGACACGACTGATCACCGGCCCTTATCCGGCCTGCGGCAGGCGAAGTCCCGCCGGCTCCCCGTTCAGACGGTCTCGGATCTCGTTGAGCCGCGACCACTGTTGCAGTGACTTGGGCATCGTCATGCCTGCCTCGGCGAGCTCCCAGGAGTAGCTCAGGATCGTGAAGATGGTTCCGGCGGTGACCGTGGCCATCGTCGACGCAATCCACATGTTGGTCAGGACGAAGGCGAAGATGCCGATGAACAGCGCCGCGTAGAGGAGCGCCTCCGTATCCGAGAGCCGAACCTCGTGGCGGCGCAGGTGGTTCAAGTGCTCGCTCAGCGAAGCGGGGTGCTTCCTCTCGAGGACGCTGACCTGCTGCTCGGCCTGCGTGTTCAAATCGCCGTTCAAGCTGTGGAATGCCTGGTGGAAGAGGGCGTAGATGGCCGCCAGGCCTGCCATGATCGCGAGCCCACTGGCCCCCAATCGGGAATCGAACGTCCAAAGGACCGCTATGCCCACCACGACTTGGATCGCGGAGGTCAACAGCTCTGGAGCGTGCGACTCGAGGAAGTCGACCACCTCTCGACCCATGTCCAGGCGCGCATTCACCTCCGAAACAGGCCGATCTCTCATGCGCCGCACGAGCTCGGTGCCGAACAGAACCCTCATCGTGCCGTAGCAGCGAGTGTCGTAGATCCGCCGCGCGGTGGCCAGAATCACCAAGGCCGCCATGACGAAGCCAACCTCCCAGAGCGCCTTGGGATCCTGGCCGAGGAGTGCATCGATCGCTCGCCCCACGAAGAGGGGGATCAACGCGAGCAGGGTGTTCTCCAGAAGCACCAGCAACCACGTCAGCGCGATCTGCCAGCGGAAGTGCCGGAGCAGTGTTCCTACGTGCAGTCTTCCCTGAAGCCTCATGTCATCGCCTCCGAAACGCGATCCGCGTGAGCACTCGGATTCGTCGCGAATCCGGGCTCCGACCCGGGTCCTATCGACGACTTGCGCCGGTGGGCCAGACATCTCCCAGAAATGCGAGCAACGTAGAGTTCGTCTCCTCCGGCGCTTCCTGCTGGACCCAGTGCCCGACCCCGGGCAACATGACCACGTCCACGAGGTTCACAGCGACTTCGCGCATGTTCTCCTCCATGCGTGAGTCACTGTAGGCGTCCCGATCGCCGCCGAGGAAAAGCGCGGGCTGCTCGATCTTCTGCCCCTGAAAGGGGGCGGACAGCTCCCAGCTGCGGTCCAAGCATCGGTACCAGTTCAGCGGTCCCCGGAATCCATTCCGGGTGAACGCGTCGACGAAGTAGTCCAAGTCCTCCTCCGTCAACCAATCGGGCAGCTTTTCGGTGTCTTCGAGCTGATCGAGGAAGTACGCCGTCCTCGGCGGAGGGTTGGCGTATGCGCTCCCGTCGGGGGCGGCGTCACCCGACGCACCGAAGAACATCTTGCGCATCGTGGTACGGACATCGTGCTCGAGCTCGTGCTCGGCAACCCCGACGTCCTGGAAGTACAACATGTAGAAGAACCGGTCCCCGAACATCTTCGTCATGCTGTCGATCGGCGACATGGGTGGTCGCGCAGAGACGGGTACCGAGAGCGCGGCAACGGCTCCGAAGACGTCCGGGCGCCACAGCGCCGCGCTCCAGGCGACCGGTGCACCCCAATCGTGGCCGACGATTGCAGCGCGGCTCTCGCCCAACGCCGAGACAAGGCCCACCATGTCGCCCACGAGATGAAACTCGGTGTAGGCATCCACAGCTTCTGGGGAGTCGGTTCCTCCGTAGCCGCGCTGATCTGGCGCGACGACCCGGTATCCGGCATCAGCCAGCGCAGGCATTTGATGGCGCCAGGAGTACCAGAGCTCCGGGAAACCGTGACACAACAAGACGAGCGGGCCCTCGCCTGCTTCGGCAATGTGTATGTCGATCCCGTTCGCCGAGACCGTCCTGTGCTCGATCTCGGCCACGCCGCTCCCCGAGTCTCAGTATTCGCGTCGATGCTCTTCGGGTTCTTTCGGCACCCCGGCGGCTAGAAGCCCCGAGTACACTCGTAGCGGGCGATTCGAGCTCCCTGCTCGCCGAGAACGAGCTCGAAGATGTCCTGCCCGGTCGTTTTTCCGTCGGATCCCTGATACTCGTATGTCCCCTCGACAGCGACCGTCACGATTGTCCTGCTTCCGACCTGTTCGACCGACTGGATCTCGGTGGAGGTATCGGAGAAAGGCAGATTCCCATCATCTCCCTGCATCGCGCTCGGGTCCGATACGGAGTACTCGTACTCGTCATTCGGCTGGAAGCCACCGTAGTCGAGGGTCAGCTTGATGGTCGCGTCCGCCTCGAACAGTGACTCCATCTGAGTGACATCGTTGCTCTGGGCGAGCTCGTAGTAGCGGGTCACGGCTTCCCTGGCCGCCGTCTTCGTGCTGCTGTCGGTCATGCTGTGCCTCCTCTTGCCCTATCCCTACGGTGAACTCATCGTTGCTGCCGGCCTCATTCGGCGTGGATGACCTTCCTCGCCACCTGATCACCCCTTCCAGACGCGCGGCGGACTTCCGACGTAGATCTCGGGAAGAGCCCAGCATTCGACTCGACTCGGTTCGATTCGCATGAGCCCGTACTTCGCGCTCTCTGGGCCTTCCGGGTAGTACGCGGCCAGGTCGAAGTCGAAGACGTCCCACATCCGCTTCTTCTCGGCCGCATCGGTGACGACCTCGGCCTTTCCGGTGACGGTCAGGTGCCGCAACTTGTCCGTCAGGTGCCAGAACAACTCGACGCGGTTGTCTCGAGTGATCTCGCGCATCTTGGGGCTATTCGTGGTTCCCGCGATCCAGACAGCACCGGAGTCCCACGCAGTCTTGATCGGTCGAATCCTGGGCTGACCACCGCGCGACGTCGCCAGATAGGCGTAATCGGTGTCGCCAGCGATCTCCATTGCTTCTTCGAGAATCTCTTGCTTGATCATGTCGTCCTCCGTGTGGCGTTGGTTGCGGAACTGCTCCGTCTTGCTCACGACCCGTCGCGCAGGTGACCCATGAGCAGATTCTGGAAGTGATGGATCTGGCTCTCCCACCGAACACTCAGCCGCCCCTGGTCGAACCCGAACGACTGGAGATTGCGATGCACAGACTCGTTGAGGGGAATGTCCTGGACGTTGACGCCGTCCGTGGAGGCCATGTACCCCTCCTTGAAGCGCTCGTCGTTGGCCAGGTTCTGAGGTGCGTAGCCGTCTAGGCGCCAGCCCGTCCGGTCGACGGCGTGCGGCACGATGTAGGCCACGACGAAGCTGCGGTCGTCTCCCACGATGTTGAAGTTGGGAAACAGGTTCACATCGAGATACGGGAGGGTTCCGTTGGCGCCATCGACGGACTCGGGCGGTCCACTCACGCCGATGCTGTAGTTCCCGCCGCGCACCTCGTCGTGGGTCCCCTTCGCGACGGGAAGCTGGGGGTGGATGAAGGGCAGGTGATAGAGCTCCGCGGCGTTCTCCCACACCAGCTTCCAGTTGGCCCGCTCTTCGTACTCCTGGGTGAAGGCATGGACCTTTTCCCCGATCTTGTATCGCTCCAGCCGCTCTGGCATATCGCCCAAGAACTCGAGCAAGGGCGGAGCATCCGGGCTGAAGCTGACGAAGATGAACTGCTCCCAGGTATCGGCCTGCAAAGCTCTCAGCCCGAACTGGTCCGGATCGAAGTCTTCGACGCCCTCGAAGTCGCGAGCGGTCCGGAGCGCTCCGTCGAGCCCGAAGCTCCAGCCGTGGTACTGGCACTGGATCGAGCGCCCCATGCTGCCGCACGCGTCGCTGGCAAGCATGCCACCGCGATGCGGACAGACGTTGAAGAAGGCACGCACCCGATCATCTTGGTCCTTGACGATCAGGAGAGGCTGGCCCGCGATCGAGGTCGTGAAGTAGCTTCCAGGTCCGTCGAGCTGATGCAGGCCACCAATGGCGAGCCAGGTCTTGCCGCCAAACAGGCGCTCTTGCTCGAGCTTGAAGACTTCGGGATCCGTGTACATCGTGGCGACCATGGTCTCCGCCTTCTCGACGGGCATCGGAACCCACTGGTCGATGTACTCCTGTGCACTGGTCCTCCCGACGGTCATGCCCAGTCCTCCCGCAGGTCCAGAGTTGGGAATCGCAGCGCCCCGGAGAACGCACGGTGGCGAACATGCGGCCGACTCGAGGACGACCGAGATCCGAGTTCCGAACGCCAAGTTCGGCGTGAAGACGACGACATTGAAGGCTCTCCTGGTTGGCTGAAGGGGAACGCCCGCTGTGAGTTGAGACGGGCCTCCGTAGGTCTCGTTCGAGACAGTTATGTATCATAAGTTCGAGCTGTGTCAAACTTCTTCTGGTGAGTGCTCTGCAGTTGCTCGAATGGGTCCAGCGCAGTTCAGACGGCCCCAGGGGACCGTTGACACTCTCGGCTGGATCGGATAATTTGATACTACTTCGCCTCATTTGAGTCCTAACTGTATCTCAACAACGAAGAGGAGAAATGTCGTGATCCAGTCTTTCGAACGTGATGCCAAGCCCGAAGAGATCGCCGAGGTCTTCGACCGGGACGGCGTCGTGATCGTGCGCGAGCTCGCCGACCACAAGCTGCTCGATCAGCTCGAGAGCGAAGTCCGCCCCTTGCTGGACAGGCAGGACGTTGGCGGCGGGGGCGAGTTCTACGGCGGGTCCTCGAAGCTGCTCAGTGCCGTCATCGGTCACTCGTTCGCACTGGGGGACATGATCACCGACCCGCTTCTGATGGGCGTAGCGGATCAAGTGATCGGCCCCTACTGCGACAACTATCAGATCGGTGTCAGCGCACTGCTCGAGGTGTACAAGGGCGGAAGCCTGATGACGATGCACAGGGACGGAGACGTCTATTCACCCTACCTCCCACCCAACAAGAACCACCCCGTTCAGATTCAGTACATGTGGGCCGTCACCGACTTCACCGCCAACAACGGCGCGACGCGATACGTCCCCGGTAGCCACAAGTGGGAGACGAGGCGGCAGTGGAAGGAGAGCGAAGTCGACGTGGCCGTGATGCCTCGCGGATCGGTGGCGATGTGGCACGGCGGCATGCTGCACGGTCTAGGGATCAACGAAACGGACACCCCGCGAATCGGCGTGACGGCGGGCTACACGGTGGGTTGGTTGCGGCAGGAGCAGAACCAGTATCTGTCGATCCCGCCGGAGCGCGTCGCTCAGATGCCCGAGAAGATCCGCAATCTGCTCGGCTGGCAGCCTCACAGCGCAGTGCTCGGCTGGATCGTCGGAAACGATCCCGACCAGTTCGCGAAGGACCAGCGAGCCGCCAATCGCGAATGGTCTTGATCAGATGCCGCCAGGGAAGTCGAAGCTCGACACGCACGTGCAGCGA
>JANQPS010000189.1 GCA_028285365.1 Thermoanaerobaculia bacterium
CCTGGAAGGATGGCCTGCTGGTCGTAGTCGTCGACCCGAGTGTCAGCGCCTCGCAACTGCAAGATCTCGTCTCGACTCCCGACTGCCTGGATCCTTCCGGATCGAATGGCGACGGCCTCGGCGCGCGGTGTGGCCTCGTCCATCGTGATCACGTGCCCGAGCAGGATCCGGTCAGCGGGCTCGTCGGGCTCGGTAGGGTTTCCGCAGCTGGCTGCGACCGCCGTGACGAGCACGACTCCTAGAGTCTTTGCGGCGACTGCTGCAGCCGCCAGCACGGTAGGTTTGAGGTGGCGGTGCGGCCTGATAGTCACTGAGGGCATAGAGCACTCCTCTCAGCTAGCTCGTCTTCTGTGCGCTCCGTGTGCTGCCGGTTCGAGGGTGCCGTCTCGGCCGGAACGTCCTGGATCGGGGAATCGGCGCAGGATAGCAGTGGCTCGGTCGGGCAGGCCTGCAGCACTGGCGCGACGGCTGTTCTCGGTCGTCCCGGGTTCGAGAGTCGAAAGAGACCTGCGCGCTATGATCGAAGGGCGGTGAGACGCTGTATCGACACTTGCTGAGCGTTCGAGCTGCTCGCTCGCTTCACGACTCGGGGCACCATGGCAACACTCAGGCTCTATCACGCACCGATCTCGACCTGCTCACAGAAAGTGAGGCTCGGGTTGGCGGAGAAGGAGCTCGAGTTCGAGAGCGTCACCCTCGATCTGCTGGCCGGTGACCAGCATGCGCCCGCATATCGCAAGCTCAACCCCGACGGGGTCGTTCCCACTCTTGTCGACGGCGACACGGTGCTGACCGAGTCGACTCTGATCAACGAGTTCCTGGACGAGGCCTATCCTGAGCCAAAGCTCAGCCCCGACGGCGCCCGTGAGCGACACGCCATGCGCCTCTGGACTCATCTCGTCGATGCCCAGCTGCATCCGGCCTGCAGAGTCGTTACGTCGGCAATTGCCATGCGGCCCGCCCAGCAGCGTCTGGATCGGGAGCAGGTGTTGAGCGACTTTGCGAAGGTGCCCGACCCGGCGCTTCGTGAGATGCGGATCAGCGTCTTCGAGCACGGTGTCGAGTCGCCGTACTTCGAGAGAGCCCTGCGCTCCTACGTCGACGTGCTCGAAACGCTGGAGTCGGCTCTGAGCTCTAATCAGAGTGACTATCTGGTGGGCAGCCGGCTCTCCCTGGCCGATCTCGCACTCGTGCCATACGTGCTCCGACTCGATCACCTGGGCTACTCGCACCTCTGGCAGAACGAGAGACGCCCTCACCTCACGGCCTGGTACGAGCGACTCCACTTGCGCTCCGCCTACGACGCGGCCATCAGAGCTTGGGAAGTCGCGCCTGCCGTCGAAGGGATGCACGCGGCGGGATCTGCGGTTCACTCTCGTGTGGACGAGATCCTCGGGCGTGCTTGAACGGCTGCGCTTGAGGGGCCGCAGATCTCGCCGGAAGCCTCGGGGCCTCTTGTTGGCCCTCGCTGTGCTCTTTCTGTCGGGACTCGTCACTGGGTGTGGTGACGAAGAACCCCTGACGCTCATTCGCGGCGCCACCGTGCTCGACGGCACCACCGCGGCTCCCGTCGTCGCGGACGTGCTGATCAGGGGCGAGCGTATCGCCGAGATCGGCGACCTGGGAGAGGTGCCGGGCGCGCGGACGGTGAACGGGAAGGGTCTCCATCTGGCTCCCGGATTCATCGATCCTCACTCCCACGCCGCCGGGGCGCTGATCTCGGCGGATCGTAGCGACGCTCGTGCACTCCTCCTGCAGGGTGTGACCACTGTTCTCCTCAATCCGGACGGGAGCGGTCCGATCGACCTCGAGGCGCAGCGCGAGGCACTGATGGTCCATTGCCTGGGCGTCAACGTGGGGCTCTACATCGGACACGGAAGTGTCAGGCAGGCGGTCCTGGGCATGGAAGATCGTCTGGCGAATGCTGACGAGCTCGTTCGCATGCAGGAGATCGTGCGCGACGCCATGCGCGACGGTGCCTTTGGTCTCTCGAGTGGACCCTTCTACGCTCCTGGGAGTTACTCCGACACCGCGGAGCTGGTCGAGCTCGCCAAAGCCATCGCGGAGTGGGGCGGCGTCTACAGTAGCCACATTCGCGACGAGTCGAACTACAACGTTGGGCTGCTCGCGGCGGTCGACGAAGTGATCGCAGTGGCCGAGAGAGCCGGCGTGACTGGCATCGTCACACACGTCAAGGCGTTGGGGCCGCCAGTGTGGGGTTTGTCGCGACACGTCGTCAAGCGAATCGAAGAAGCTCGTCGTCGCGGCGTCGAGGTCTACGCCGATCAGTACCCCTATGTCGCTTCCGCAACTGGCCTGGGCTCCGCCCTGCTTCCTCGGTGGGCTGAAGAGGGAGGGCGCGAGGCCCTGGTCGAGCGTCTTTCGTCCGAAGTCGAGCTACCGAAGATTCGGGAAGCCATGGAAGAGAACCTGAAACGTCGCGGTGGCGCGAACCGGATTCAGTTCAGGTTTGCTGCAAGTGATCCGAGCATCGAAGGGCGCACTCTCGAGGACGTCTCGATCGAGAGAGAACGGGATCCGATCGACGTGGCTCTGGACCTCTTGCGTGTCGACAGTCCCGGGATCGTGTCCTTCAACATGAGCGACGACGACGTCGAGCGCTTCATGCAGCAGCCGTGGACGATGACCAGCTCGGATGGTTCGTATCCTCCTTGGGGAGAGGGAGTCCCTCATCCGCGCGGGTTCGGCAGCTATCCCCGCAAGATCAGCGAGTACGTGAGGAACCGCTCCACGGTCGACCTCGTGTCGGCGATCCGCTCGATGACGAGCTTGCCTGCCGATGTCCTGGGGCTGAGTGACCGGGGTCGCATCGAGGTGGGGAAGATCGCCGATCTGGTGCTGTTCGACCTCGAGAGGATGCAGGATCGAGCGACGTACAGCGAGCCGTACCAGGAGAGCGAGGGAGTCGTCGACGTCTTCATTGCAGGGCGACTCGTGGTCGAAGACGGGCGCCCGCTCGGCGAGCTCGTGGGTCGAGTCCTCCAGCCGAGCGGCGACTCGTGAGAGGCCGCTCGCATGCTCGAACGCCTCTGAGCTGACAGTTCGCGACCTTGAGGCGCGGCTTTCAGCTCGCCCCGAGACTGACTGCCAGCTCCCGAACCTCTTCGAGGCTCACACTTCCCGGCGCCGACTTCGCGGTCGCGTGTCGCCTCGCCAGTGTCTGCAGGGCAGCGTTGAATGGAGTCGCGACCCCATGAAGACGTCCGATCAGGACGATCTCGCCGTTGAGGTAGTCGGTCTCAAGTGGCAACCCTCGCGTGAGACTCTGCCAGGTCGAGCTACCGGAGCGCGACTCGCCATCGATCGCCTTGTGCTGGTAGTGCTGGGATAGCTCGTCGCGCAGGGCCGATGGCGACGCGGAGTCGATGCCGGCGGCTTCGAAACACGCCAGGGCCTCGTGGCGCAGCTGCTTGACGACGTCCCCAGCACTGACGTTGCCGCAGAGGGCCTGTAGGGCGTTGCCGAGGTTGCGCTGCAGCTTGGCGTACTTGTAGCGCATGACGTCCGAGCGTGGTCGCGCGAGGAAGTTCGAGCTCGAGAGTGCCTCACAGAGCGAGGCGCAGGCGGCGTCGGTGCCGCTCGGATAGCAACCGGTGTCGAGGACCCCGCTCAGGGGTGAGCCCTGCAGCAGCACGACGCCGGGCTCCAGGTGGGTGGCCGGCATCCACACGACCGTGGCGTACACCTTGGCGAAGTGCCGGGCCGCCATGAGTTCGTTGGCGACACCGTTCTGTACGCAGACGACAGGGACCTCGAGCTCGGTGGCGTCGCGCAGCGCAGCGAGTGCGCCCGCCGTGTCCTGGGTCTTGACACACAGCAGGACCGCGTCGCCTTCGCGAAACGTGATGTCGCCGGGATGAGAGACCACGGTGGGATCGGCCACGAAGTCTCCCTCGGGAGTTCGGACCGCGAGTCCTTGCGCCTTCATGGCGTCGTGGTGTGCTCCGCGAGCGATCAGCACGACGTCGTGACCGTGGCGGTGGAGCTGCGCGCCAATGCCGCCTCCGATACCTCCGGCTCCGTAGATGATGAAACGCTGGGTCGACACGAAGAAGACCTCCTCTAGTCCACTAGTCCCAGGTCAGAGGTCGAGCATGAGCGGGAGCTCTGAACACGGCGTTGAGCAAGAGCACGTTGAGACCGTCGAGGTAGGCACGAACAGTGGGATCGGCTGCCAGGCCGATCACCTGCCCGCGGCCGTGTGGCTGCAGCATGACGTATGGCTTGTAGGCAAGTTGCTGGCGGTTCTCTTCCCAGAGGTAACCGCTCAGGAGCAGCTCGTCAGCGCTGGCAAAGGTCGCGACGTTGACCCCGGCGTCGAGCTTGAGTGGTTTCCAGATCGACCGGCCGGAGTAGAGCACGTTGAGTGTCTCGGCGAGGCCAGCCGCGAGCCAGTGCTCCTGATCGGTGTGGGCGGCCACGAGCACACCGGCAACGCTGTCCGGTGAAGGTGATTCGGGTTGAATCGCTCGCAGGTAGTCGTCCTCCGAGCGCAGCAGGGTTCCGGGTGGCCCGGGATCGCCCTCGACCTCGAGGCTCTCGCGCTCGGTCGAGAGAAGGCCGACTGATTCCGAGGCGAGATAGCCGAGCGCCGAGTCCCAGGCAATCAGGGTCCCACCATCACGAACCCAGTCCTTCAGGTTGCGTGCGCCGCCCTCGCCCAACGTGGCCGAGAGGCTACCTCGCGCACCCGGGAGGATCAGCACCTGATAGCGCCGCAGGTCGCTGCGGGCCAGAGTCGACGCCCGGATGACCGAGACCGGGTAGCCGAACTGGCGCTCGAGCACGTAGCGTGTTGCACCCGCGGAGTAGGCTGAGATGGGACTGTCCCAGGCAAGGGCGATGCGGGGAGGACGCAGCTTGACGGCCTGGCGGCTGCCCCAGTTGACGCCGGCACTCACCCAGCTGGTGTTGGTGCCCACGACCTCGGCGCCTGTGCTCTCGGCCAGAGCGCGCAGCCGTTGCTCGAGATCCTCGGGATTGTCTTCGACCTTGAACACGAGGGTACCCGCCGGGTAGGTGCGGCCGTTCTGTACAAAAGGCCGGTCTGGGCTGAGAGCGACGAGGTCGTCTTGCAGAGCCGTGGCCAGCAGGCGGCCGGCTGCGGCAGTGCCCCAGGGCACCAGGTAGGCGACGCGCGCGCCGCCGCCGCTGAGACGACCAGGCACCGGCCAATCCACGTCGACCGCCTCCGTATCGAGACCCGAAGCGCTGGAGCAGACCACCGCGTCGAGTCCGAACATCAGCGGCAACGACCAGGCCGTGACGTCGTAGATCTGGTCGGGCAGGTTACGAGCTCGCCTTCGTTCCTGCTCGACGAGGAACTCTTCATCCATCGAGACCTGCTGGTCGAGCATGTTGCGGATGAAACGTTTGGCCGGCTGCGCGAGATCGACGACGTAGCTGCCCGCGGGAATCTGTTCGGAACAGGCCCGCGCCGCGGTCGTAGTGCGTCCCACCTCGACACCCTGAGTCACGAGCAGCGAGGCCAGCTTGTCGGCGGTCGAGTGATCGGTGCCGGGTACGAGCACGATCTCTCTCACGTCCCCCTTCTTGCCCTCTTCGATTGCGCTCTCTCGGTAGTCGCGGAAGTCTCGCAGCAGTTTCTCGCGATGGATCGCAGCGGCTTCCGCGGTGGAGATCGACGCAACGAAGTGATGGCGGACTCCGTCGGAGAAGTACAGCAGGTCGTCGTCGGTGCGCTCGAGCACGAGACCGCGAGCGGACGCCTGCTCGTAGGTCATCGCCACCGCACCGTAGTAGGCCGGCCAGCTGGCGCCGTAGCCGGGATAGAAGGCGTCGTAGATCTCGCGCGTGAAGTACTCGAATCCGTACTGGTCGAACCACTTGGCGTTGTTGCGACCGAACAGCTCCAGGTTTGCGCGCTGATCGGAAGCCAGGTGAGGATTGTAGGGAACCGCCTCGGGCGCGAAGTAGTAGGTCGAGTCGCCACCCATTTCGTGCAGATCGACGAAGACGAGCGGGTACCACTCCTGCAGCACCTCGACGCGTCCGCGCGTTTCCGGCT
>JANQPS010000194.1 GCA_028285365.1 Thermoanaerobaculia bacterium
CCCCCCCGGCCGCCGCTCGATCGGGCCCCATCTTCCTGCTTCTGCGCGATCGCGGTGAGCGCATCGATCATCCCCGGAAACAGGGTCTTGCCCTCGGCATCGATGATCCAGGCGTCTTCAGGGATGTCGAGGTCTGCCCCTACGGCCTCGATCAGACCGTCGGCGATCAGGACTGTTGCTCGATCGAGCGTCTGACCACTCACTGTCACGACCTTGGCGTCCTTGATGGCGTAGAAGGGCGGTGGGTCCGGGGGCTGGGCTCCGAGTTGGCCCGCCAACGCCAGGACGAAACCAAGGCAAGCGACTCCGCTCGAGCGCTTCAGGTGCATGAGGGATCTCCAGAGTGAGCCGGACATGACGGCGCATGCGGCACGCAGTCGTGTCCCGCCTTTGGCTTCGAATTGTCGGCAGCAATGGCAGGTTTGCCGACGGTCTCGTCACGTGGGTCACGAGGGGTCTCTACTCTAACCGGAGTTCGCCTGCGATCATCCGTGGAGCCACCGGTGCCAGGAGTGCTCGGACGCAGCTAACAACTCCAAAGACGCGTTTCACACCCTTTTCAGAGCACTTCACCCCTCGGCTACCCCGTTCCCGTGAGTTCAACCTCAGATCCCCGCAGTCCCGGAGGCTTGAAGGTCTTTGCTCATGACCAGGAAGCGACAGGGTTTGAGGAGGCGTTCTGGCTGCGTGAACGGTCGCGTCGCTACCGTCCGGTAGCCGAGTCGCTCGTACCAGTTGCGCAACACCTCTCGACGGTCCACGACGAGGATCTCGACTCGCGATCGACCGCAACGGCAAAGCCACCGTTCGGAGTAGCCCACCAGAAACCGGCCTAGACCTCGAGTCTGAGTGGCCGGATGAACTGCCAAGAGCCCGAAGCGTCCGCGGCGCTCGTCCAGGAGCTCGAGGTTGACGCACGCCTGGGCACCACCCCCAACCTCGTCGACGAGCCACAAAGACTGCTTCTCGACGAGCTCGCCCACCTCGGTTTCGTCGATCCGCCTTCCCGAGACGAACTCAGACTCGATCTCGAAGGCGAGGTTGATCAGCTCCGTCAGGCCGGAAACGTCCGCAGGATCGGCTCGTCTGGGTTCGATCTTTGGATGACTCCGATTCACTCTTCCAGTCCCGTTCTCGTGCCTGCTCTGCAAGACGACACGGTCAGGGTGGTCACGGCTGCGTGCCGACTCAGCGATCGAGCCACGCCGGCCACCATGCACTGGCCGCCCTGCCTGGCCGCCCTGCCTGGCCACCATGCCCTTACCGCTGGTACTACGCGAGCCACCAGCCTCTACGCCACCACCCCCCGGCGCGGCGCGCTCACTCAACCGAACATCGTCTCGCCTCACATGCTCACACATCCGGGAGTGTGCACTCGGCTCAACACTTGACCTCATATGATCTCATGATTGATAATATTATTATGATCGATAATATTGATCGTCGAGCGTTGATACTCCACCCCGTCAGACTCAGGCTGCTGGCCGAGCTGACCGGCCGGGAGATGACTACGGGTGAGCTCGCCGATGCCCTGCCCGACGTTCCACAGGCGAGCCTCTACCGCCACATCCGTCTCCTCGCCGACAACGCTGTCTTCGAGGTCGCTTCCGAACGGCCTGTGCGAGGAGTCGTCGAACGGACGTTCCGAGTCGCTCCAGGTCAGTCCAGGTTGAGTTCTCGAGAGCTTCGAGGCATGACCGCTAAGGATCACCAGCAAGCCTTCGAAATCTTCCTGACCTCCCTGACAGAACGTCTCGCTCGGTACGTGCGCAACGCCGACCTCGAGCAGGCCGGGGACGACGGACTGAGCTACACCGCCACGGCCATCTATCTCGACGAAACTGAACAGAAGGAGCTCAAGGCTCGAATCGAGCAGGCGCTCGCAGGGTTTACCGAACTGGGTCCTGGGCCGGGCAGACGACGCTTCACCCTGGCTTCGGTCGTCATACCCGAAAGTGCCGTTGCCGAAACGAGAGAAGAGGAAACGTCATGAGCCTTCACGTTCACGAGACCGGCCACGCGTCGGGCCCCTCCGTGGTCTTCCTTCACGGACTCGGAGTCGCCGGCTGGATGTGGCGAGACCAGATCGAGGCGCTCGATCGCGACTTTCACTGCCTCAGTATCGATCTTCCTGGCAATGGCGAGAGTCACGAAACTGAGTGGGTGACGCTGTCCCAGTCTGCCGACGCGGTCGCCCAGGTCATCCGCGAGCGAATCCTGGGAGACGACGGGGCGCACGTCGTCGGCCTGTCACTCGGCGGCTATGTCGGCATCCACCTGCTCGCGCGACACCCCGATCTCGTCAGAAGCCTGGTCGTCAGCGGCGTCACCGCGCGACCCTTCCGACCCCGATGGCTCTGGTGGAGCGTTACCCGGATCATCGCTGCCGCGTCGAGCTTCGACTTCGTCGTGCGCAAGAGCGCGCAGGCCATGCAGCTCCCGGATGAAGTCGTTCCTCTCTACCTGCGCGACGCGAGACGCCTGAGCTCGAGGACCATTCGACTGGTCTACGACGAAGTCCTCTCCTTCCGGCTGCCGAGCGAGCTCCTGCAGCGCCAACAGCCGGTCCTTGCGGTCTCGGGTGCCCGTGAGGCCCGTCAGGTTCTTGCGTCCCTCGATGAGTTCCCGAAGCACCTCCCCAACGCCACGTGCGCAATCGCTCCCGAAGCTCACCATGCCTGGAACGCGGAGCACCCTGAGCTGTTCACCTCGATGATCCGTCAGTGGGCGTCTTCATCCGAGCTCTCGGACGGGCTCATCGAACGTGGCCAGCGGCAAGGGGGCAAAGACGACAGCTCAGACGCTCACAGCGACGGGGCGTCTGAGATCTTCACTGGCCCTCGCCACCCCGCGAAGCTCCAGGACGATCTCCCGCAACGCTCGCAGACCGTGCACGAGTCGCGGTGACGGTCGCCCGAGCCAGGCCTCGGGAACACAGTAGATCCTGTCAGCAACGACGGCCTCGAGCTCCCGCCACTCGGCGTTCTTCGCTACCACCTCTGGCCTGACCTTGTGCGCTTCGACCCCGCACCAGGAAATGACCATCGCGTCCGGAGCGAGCTGCCGCACTTCCTCGTCGTCGATGGGCCGACTCTCGACGTCCTCGGCACCCAGCGGGTTGACTCCGCCGGCCAGCTCGATCAGGTCGTGCGCCCAACTGAGACGGCCAGGTGCAATCGTCGGCTTGGGCCACCACTGAATCAGAAGACTCGGTCCACGCTCCGTGCTCTCGAACGTCTTCGATGAGTCACCGAGTTCGGCGAGCATGCCCACGAACTCGTCCGCTACGACCTGTGCGCGCTCACGCCGATCGATGAGGTCACCGATCTTGCGGATGTTGTCTTCAACGTCTCGCACCGAGCGAGGCGCCAGGGCAACAACTGGCAATCCTGCGCTCTCGAGAGAAGCGACGACCTTGTCGTGTCCGGGAACCGTCAACGAGGCCAGAACCACGTCCGGTTGTAGCGCCGCAACCTTCTCCGGGTCGACCCCGAGATCCGGACCAACTCGCTTCACGCCGGTCAGCGCGTCTGGAGGAAAGTCCGAGTGGTCGTCGACGCCAACGAGCTGATCACCAGCGCCCAGAGCGCAGACGATCTCGGTATTCGAACAGGTGGTCGTGACAATTCGCATCGAGTCGGTAGCCCACTCCAACTGATCAAGACTCTCTACTGACCAAGACTCTCCACTGATCCCACTGATCCCTCTGATCGAAGTGAACTCATCCAGATCGACTCGTCAAGAACTACCGACTCGTCGAGAACTCGTCAAGAACTAGAGTCTGATCAGACACTATCCGCCATCAGACGCTGTATCCTGCGGATCGATCGACGCTACATCCTACGTTCAGACTCCGCTCCTAGATCCAGTCGACTATCTCGACGCTCGGGAACGTCATCAAGCCGCGAGGGGATCGACTCGACTCTAGTCGCGGCTCGTCCACAAACATCAGCCGAACGGATCGACCACCAGGCGAACACCTGAGCCACCACCTTCGGAGACTCTCCATGAATCTCACAGTCAGCTCCACGATCAACCCCACGACGAACCAAAGCATGCCCCTCCCAAGACGAGCCACCGCACGCTCACGGCGGAGTCTGAGCGGTGCCCTGTTCACCCTGCTCCTGCTCGCCTGCCTCTCGGCACCGGCTCTCACGGGACAAACGCCCAGCACCGAACAACAGATTCTGGCCGCGGTTCAGGCCGCTCCAGCCGACAGGCGCGACGCCGCCACCGTTCTGGGGTACGACGAGAATGGAGAGCTCGGTACCTTGCGAGACGGCAGCAACGATCTCGTCTGTCTCGCCGACGACCCCAGTGACGAGCGTTTCCAGGTCGCCTGCTATCACGAGTCGCTCGAACCCTTCATGGCCAGGGGCCGCGAACTGACGGCGCAGGGCATCGGGGGACGAGAGCGGCGCGACAAGCGCTTTGCCGAGATCGAAGCCGGAACTCTCCAGATGCCTCGTGAGCCGCGCATGCTCTACGTCACGAGTGGATCCGGATTCGACTCCGACTCGGGCGAGGTGGCTGACGCGTTTACGCGCTGGGTCATCTACGTGCCATTCGCAACCGGTGAGGAGCTCGGCATGGCAACCACCCCGTCGGCTTCGGCTCCATGGCTCATGGATGCCGGCACGGCGGGGGCCCACATCATGATCACCCCTCCTCGCAACTGAAGCCTCCCTGGTCACGACTCCAGTGTTCCGTCTCGCAAGGCACAACACCGACGGCATCACGCTACCGGTGCCACACCCGATCCCGGTCCTCTGTCTTCTTCTCCTTCTCTTCGTGCTACCACCGCAGCCGTCGTTGGTCGCTCAGGTACCAAGCGTGGAGCGACAAGCTCTCGTAGCTCTCTATGACGCGACCAACGGGGACTCGTGGATTCAGAACGACGGCTGGCTCGGCGGGGAAGGAACAGAGTGCACATGGTTCGGAGTGACCTGCGCCGATTTCGGCGAGGGCCTGGTCGTCGCATCGATCGACCTGGTGGACAACTTCTTGACGGGAACACTGCCTCCAGAACTCGGTGACCTGTTCGACCTCACCGTTCTCGATCTCGGGTTCAACGAGATCGAGGGACCGATTCCCTCCTCCATCGCCGACCCACCGTTCCTCGAGGCGCTCTTCCTGGATTTCAACTTCTTGACCGGAACCATCCCGCCGAATCTCGGCCAGCTCACCAATCTCGAGAGCCTCTACCTCGGTTTCAACGAGCTCACTGGTCCCATCCCGACCGAGCTCGGCCAGCTCGACGCACTCCTCGTCCTCGACCTCACGGAGAATTTCCTCACTGGATCCATACCTCCGAGCCAGGGCAACCTCGGCCAGCTGCTGATCCTCGATCTCGACTTCAACGAGCTCTCGGGCCCCATCCCGAGCGAGCTCGGCAACCTCACTGGGCTGCAGGAGCTTTTCCTCGGCTTCAATCAGCTCAGCGGCACGATCCCGGGGACTCTGACCGCTCTGAGCGAGCTGACCTACCTCGACATTGCCGACAACCGCCTCGAAGGTGAGCTCCCGACTGGCTTCGGTGAGCTCGAGAACCTCATCCTGCTCGCCATGGAGAGCAATCAACTCTCCGGAGAGCTGCCGCGCGATCTCGCCGATGCGCCGGCCCTCGAAGAGCTGTTCCTCGAGTGGAACGCCTTCGTCTCGAGCGACACGACTCTCCGCAACTTTCTCGACAACTTCGAGAGCAGCGCCTTCTGGGAGGAGACTCAAACTCAACCACCTACCGAGTTCGCCTCTCGCCCTACGAGTCGACCGGGCTCGGAGCAGGGGTGGACCTGGCTCCCGGTGGACTACACCTGGGACGAAGGCGGCTACGTCATCGAAGGCGCGCAGAGCTCTTCCGGTCCATTTACCGAGCTGGCTCGCGTCGACGGCAAGACCTTGGCCCGAGCCATGACAGCAGCCTCTGGCTCGACCGACTTCTTCAGGATCAAATCGTTCACCTACCCGCACCCGGCCAACCAGTCGGAAGTGCTCAGCTCACCGAGCGAGGTTGTCGTTCCGACCGCCACCATCACCACTTCGGGCCTCCTGGGACTCGAGCATCGGGCATACAGAGCCATCGCGGGCGATCGCAAACCCATCCGAGTAGAGCGTCTCGGGGGTAGCCAGGGAGCCGTGAGCGTCGACTTCCGTCTGCGCGCGGGCTCGGCCAGCCCAGGTGTGGACTTCGTTTCAGCCGAGGGTACCCTCAGCTGGCCGACCGGAGACTCGAGCCCGCGAATCCTCGACCTTCAGACTCTGATCGGCCCGAGCTCTGCGGGCAAGACGATCCAGGTCCAGCTAGAGGCGCCCGCGGGGGGCGCTGAGCTCGGCGACATCACCCGAGCCTTCGTCACACTCGACAGTCCACGGCTCACCTCGGCCGATGAACCCGCCAGCGTCTCCACGAACGGCGCGGCACCCCGCGCTGCCATCAACTCCCGTAGTGAGCGTGCCGTCGTCTGGCAGACCCGAGGCGGAACAGGATCCGAAGTCCTCCTGCGAATCTACGACTCTCAAGGCCTACCCACGGGTCCGCCTCTCACCGTTGCCGAAGGCATCTCGAGCACGGCGGCTCCAGACGTCACGTTTGCCGGCGATGACGAACTGGTGGTGGTCTGGGCACAGAGCGGTCAAGTGCGAGCTCGGCGCTTCTCCGGGAGCGGAACGGCAATCGCCAGCGCGTTCCGGCTCGACCAGGGGGCACCCACGGCTGCAGGAGTCAGGGTCGCCGGCTCGAGCGACGGTAGCTTCATGGCCGTTTGGACAGCCGGAGTCACCGGAGGCGCGTCCACGGCCGGCACCTATTCCGAACGGAGCTCTCTGCGAAGAATCAGCAACCAAGCGACGTCCGGGACCAGCGTGCTCGGCCGCACCTTCGGATCGAACAACGCGCCCAGTACTCCACCACAGCAGCTCGACGATCAGACCTCGACCTCGGTGACCACTCCGGCGGTGGCGGTCAGCGACGAAGGCGCAGCGGTAGCAGTCTGGACGGAGCAGGGACCGGACGGCTCGAACGTCGTGGCTGGTCGCCCTCTCGACAGCAGCGCAGCGCCCACCGGTGCCAAGAGGGTCCTCAGCGAAGGAGACAACGATCAGTCAGCTCCACAGGTCTCGCTGACCGGGAGCGGTGGTTTCCTGGCGGTCTGGCAGGCCAGGGCCAAAGGCAACGCACGTTCGGGTCGACAGTCCGGCGACGATCTGCGCACCGGCCCGATCAGCGT
>JANQPS010000198.1 GCA_028285365.1 Thermoanaerobaculia bacterium
GACGAGACTCCCAGTCGAGACATCACATCGGCAAGGGTCGCCGGTGGGGATCCGTCGAGGTTCTTCGTCACCTTCACGAGTTGGAGCCCAGGAGGCAATTCAGTCACGACCCTGACGTCCGGCACCCCTTCTCGATCAGCCACGGCCGTCGCGACCCAGTCGAGGGCGTCGGCCATCCGTGATCTTCCCGGGTCCCAGACCACTTCACCCACTCCGAGGGAGGCCAATCGGCGAAGGCCACTCTCGTCGAGAGTGCGCCGTGAGCGCCAACCCTCCAGCCCCACCCTCAACATCGGCAAGAGCGTCGTTCCCCGGGCCTCGTGGAGGCGACCGGGCGTCCGATTGCTCACGTCGCCCAGGTCGACGACGCGAGAGCGGCCGCCTGAGCCACCGATGCGCTCTCGGCACTCGGCCAGATCCCGGTCGCTGCGCATGACATCGAAGGCCAGATCGGCAGTGTAGGTCGACACAGCCGAGTCATCGGAAAACACATTGGAGCTTCCGGTCCCATAACGTCCGCCCATGCGAACGAGACTGGCATTTCGGAAGACCACGTCAGCCCAGGCCCCGCGAGAGTTTCGCGGTAGCTCACGATAGGTGTCGACGTCGTAGTCGAGCAGATCGTTACGGGCCAGGCCGGCGAGAGCGTGCACGATGCCGACGACGTTGAGGCGCGTCAGATCCCGAAGATCACTGCCCGGTGGCAAGCCGCCGCTTTCGATCAGCAGGACCGGCGTTCCCCATTTGGTCACGTTGTCCCCGAAGGCGCGCGGATTCCAGTCCTCGTCGTAGCGACCGATACCGATGTCGGCTACCGCTCTCAACGCTCGGACCAGGGACGTCGCGGCCCGCATGGTGCGCTCGCGACCCGGCGTCACGGTCCCCGCGGCATCGCCGGCAACGGAGAGCAGCGAGATCGTCGCCAACTTGCCGGTGTCGCCAGCCATGATGCGCCGATCCTGGTCATGGAGGTTGAAGCCCATGACCGGCTCGTACTCGTCACGCAGCTGCTTGAGCAGCCTGGCCTCCGGCGACTCCAAGTGCAGTGCGTCACGATTGAGATCGATACCCAGGACGTTGCGCCTCGAATAGCGCTCGGCACCGTCCGGATTCAGCATCGGAACCACGAGTAGCGTCAGTTCTCTCAGGATGGAGCGCGCCGGCTCGTGCTGCGCGTTGCTCGCAAGCAGATGTGCGATGTCGAGTAGAGCCGGAGTGGCGGAGGGCTCGTCGCCGTGCATCTGCGACCACAAGAGCACGTTGCGCGGCCCGCTACCGAGTTCGATCAGCGAAATCGACCGCTCCTCCACCGACAGCCCGACGGGTTTCACGCTGAGAAGGTCGCCGTGAAGAGCCTCGAGTCGACCGATCTCGCTCTGCAGGTCGTCGTGGGTCAGGCATGGTGCCGCGATCTCCACGAATCGGGTCTCAGGCCAGGACTCCCACACGTTGGCAGGTGAGTAGGCGTCCCGCCCCCAATCCGGCTCCACAAGCGCGATCGTCATCAGCAGACTGAAGCTCCACAGCACACCGTCAGTCTACTTGCCTTCGAGGGTGTCTGACGATCCCCGAGTTCCCGCAGGTCGACACCTCCAGTAGGCATGGCCGGCTTCGGTCAGCTGATCGACACCGATCTCTGACGACCGCGATCCGACCAGATCACTCAGGAGCTCTTCGCGGACCTCGTGCGCTCGGGTGAGAGCCTCGGGTTTGGGCAGCGGGTGAGAGCACGGCGAGGGCCGAAGCGTCTGTCTCCCATCGGCGACGCCCTCACTCGCCAATCAGTTATTCATGTCAATATCCTCATTGATCTCCATCGATATCTTCTTCGAAAAGGCCCACATGCCATGCCCACCAACCTCCACAGAGTCGCGTTTCTTGCGCTCTCGATGCTCGCGATCTCGGGCGTCGCGGCGCCAGCCCAGGCGCAGGTCGTCCGAGTCACGACCGCCGCAGAGCTCATTTCGGCAGTCAACTCGGCCCAGCCAGGTCACGTCATCACCCTGGCGCCGGGCACCTACACGATCAACCAGAACCTGTTGGCGGACGCGGCAGGCAGCGCCGGTGCTCCGATCACGATCCGCGCGCTGGCACTCGGTCAGGCCCTCATTCGCTTCAATGCAGTCGAAGGCTTCAAGGTTTCCGAGCCGTACTGGATCTTCGAGAACCTCCTGATCCGAGGGGTCTGCAGTTCGGACCCCAGCTGTGAGCACGCTTTCCACCTCTTCGGCGACGCCGACTTCGCGGTGATCCGCAACAACGACGTACGGGACTTCAACGCCCATATCAAGAGCAATCAGCTGGGGGGCGACTTTCCCGATGACGTGCTCGTCGAAGGCAACGTGTTTCGCAACTCTCGAGTTCGCGCGACCAGCAATCCCGTCACCCCGATCGACGTCGTGGGCGGTCGGCGATGGATCATCCGCAGCAATCTGATTGCCGACCACGCCAAAGGCCAGGGCAACCAGATCAGCTACGCGGCTTTTCTCAAAGGCAACTCGAAGTCGGGCCTGTTCGAGCGCAACCTCGTCGTGTGCGAGCTCAACCACACCGCCGGTATTCGGCTCGGTCTCTCGTTCGGGGGCGGAGGCTCGGGTCCTCCGTCGATCTGCGAAGAGGGAACGTGCACGCCGGAGCACGAAGACGGGGTCATGCGCAACAACCTGATCGTCAACTGCCCCGATGACGTCGGCGTCTATGTCAACGAGGGCCTCAACGTGGACATCCACAACAACACACTCTTCAATACCACCGGGATCGACATCCGCTTCGACGCTTCGGTCGCCAACCTGCGCAACAACGTCATCGACGGACCCATCCGCGAACGCGACAGCGGGACCGCCATCTTGGGAACCAACCTGCTCGACCAGTCGCTCGCCCAGATGCGGTCGATCTTCACGGACCCCGACAACGCCGACTTCGGACTCGAGTCCGGCGCAGCCATCGTCGACCAGGGCGAGACTCTTGCGCTCGTCGTCGACGACTACTGTGCGAACCCGAGAGACGACGGCAATCACGACCTCGGCGCGGTGGAGTACGGCGGCCCGGTGTGCACCACCAGTCACCCCGCCCTCGACCTGTTCTCGAACTCTTTCGAGACTTCCGACCTCAGCCTCTGGACGACTCCGTAAAGAACTCCTTCATCGCGTGCTGCGAGCGCTCCGCTAGCCTGGCGGCGCCGCGGGACGGCTCTGGCGCCTCTGGAGACGCCCGGGCCCACTCGAAACCAGACCGGGAGGAGATCGGAGTGCCACCTCGTAAGCCAAAAGCCGAGCGCGATGTTCAGAAGGACTACCCCACGAAGCAGTTCGTCGCGAAGCTCAGACGACTGGCCGACTGCATCGAGAACGGTCAGAGATTTCGCACCCAGGTCGCGGGTGAGCGCGTCTCAGTGCCGCCCGACGCGCAGATCAACATCGAGCACGAGCGCGCCTCCTCGTCGGAAGAGATCGAGTTCCAGCTGATCTGGGAGCTCGACGACTAGACGAGGCGAGGTCTCTATCGCGCGTGTCGCGTCTCTTTCGCGCACCAGGATCCCATCACCGCTCCGTCATCAGTCCCGTGAGGATCGCCGCTCGTATCGCCGCCGACACTGGCCGACAGGTCACGAGCGACAACCGGCAACCCGAAAGAGATCCAGCCGTAGTCACAGCTGCGGCGAACCGGAGATCACAGCATGGAATTGGACGCGGCCCTTGCAGTTTTGGACGAGATCGAATTCTGGGACGGCCTGGAAGGAGCGCGCGACGAGTTCGTTCAGCGTTTCGAGGAGTACCAGCGCGAGTACGGCGACGACGATGACGACGAGTCCATCCTGACTCTCGCCTCGGTCGAGTACGACACGGAGATGATCGAAGGCACCGGCCCGGCCGCTGGCGAAGAGCTCGACCTGTTCAGCTACCACACGCTCATCGAGCACTACGCTGCGGGGTCTTATGGCCACTTCCGACCTACGGACATCGTGGACCGATTCGACCAAGCCACCAACACCCACACCGTCGGCTTCTCCCTGAAGGGCGCTTCCTACGAAACATCTTTCGAGGGTCAAGGGGACTGGGTGGACGAACGGGTTCACAACCTCATCAATCGAGCTCTCGAGGAAGGCGGCAGCAAACGCCAGTTCCTCCTCCTCCCCGTGCTCGACCAGGTCGTCTACGCCTGTCTCACGACTCCCGAGAAGCTCCGGGCGGCCACCGAGCG
>JANQPS010000201.1 GCA_028285365.1 Thermoanaerobaculia bacterium
GATGCGGCTCAGCACGGTGAGCACGGGTTCGCCGGAGCTGGAGTACGGGCCCTCGCCGGTCAGGCAGGCGTGGAGGGTGGCGGCCAGGGAGTAGACGTCGCCCCGCACGTCGGCCGGCCGGCCGTTGAGCAGCTCGGGCGGGGCGAAGGCCGGGGTGGCGGAGATCGTGTCGCGCATCGAGATGTCGGTGGAGGCGACGGCGATGCCGAAGTCGGTCAGCATCGCCCGACCGTCGCGACCGACGAGGACGTTCTGCGGCTTGATGTCGCGGTGGAGGATTCCGATCTCGTGGGCCTCCGTCAGGGCATCGGCGAGGGAGCGGCCGATCTCGACCACCTCGCGCCACGGCAGCGGGGAGCCGGTGTAGCGCTCCATGAGCGACCCGCCGGTGACGTACTCCATGACGAGATACGGCGACTGGGTCTCGCTGATGCCGGAGGTGTGGATGGTGACGATGTTGGGATGATCGGAGAGCTTGCCCATGAGGCGGCGCTCCCGGTCGAAGCGGCGGCGCTCGTCGTCGTCGGCGAGCGGGGTCAGGAGCTTCACGGCGACGTCGCGGCCGTGGTCGGCATCATGGGCGAGGTGGACGGTGCCGAAGCCGCCGTGGCCGATGACCTGCTTCCACTCGAGCCCCTCGATCCCCAGGTCCATCTCACCCTCCTGCCGACGATCGACAGCCTATGGAGCAGGATTGGAGCCCGATTGGCGAATCCGTGGGGAGCGCACCCCACTGGCTACCCTGACGCGTCTCTTCGGGCGTGTAGCTCAGCTTGGTCAGAGCATCTGCCTTACAAGCAGAGGGTCGGGGGTTCGAGTCCCTCCACGCCCACCCGTCTGAGCTGGTCGTTAGTCCGAAGGCGACCGGCGTGCCGCTCGTGCGGCGTCAGCGTGACAAGTGCGTGGTCCGGGTCGACGGGATCGACACGGCCTCGGGCAAGCACCGGCCCCGGCAGGTCGGGACGTACAACTCGAAGCGCACCGCCGAGAAGGCTGCTCGTGAGTACCGGCTCGAGGCCCCCAGCACGTCGCAGGACACTGTCGGCTCGGTCGTGCGGCGTTGGGTCGAGAGCCGCACTGACATCACGAAGAAGCCCCAGGAGCAGTACCGCTGGGCGGCCGGTCACATCGACGCCGGCCTCGGCGGCATCGCGCTCGGTCAGCTGGACCGGGACGACGTCGCCGCCTGGTTCGACCAGCTCGCCGCCGGGGGGAGCTGTCGCGGCGCAGCATCCAGATCTTCCGCAACGTGCTGAAGGCGGCGTTGCGTGACGCGGTCGACGAGGGTCTGATCTCGCGGAGCCCGGCGGCGCGGGTGCCTTTGCCCCGCGCCCTCGCCAAGCCTCCGAAGCCGAAGGAGGTCGAGGCGTGGGACGGTGACCAGATCGACCGGTTCCTCGATGCCATCGAGGAACACCGGTGGGCGATCGGCTTCCGCCTCGGTATGCCCTACGGACTGCGCCGCTCGGAGGTGCTGGCGTTGTGCTGGGACGACGTCGATGCCTCTGCGCCGTCCATCCTCATCGACGAAGAACTCGTGCCGTTGCGCAACGGCATCGAGTGGACCGAGGCGAAGAACGAGCGGTCCCGGCGCACGATCCCCCTCGACCCGGACACCTGGGCGGTGCTGCAGCGACGCCGGGCGGAGCAGGCCGCTGAGCGGCTGGCGGCCGGGCCCCGGTGGCAGGACAGCGACCTCGTCATCGCCACCCGGGTGGGTACCCCGGTGATCCCCCGGAACTACGCCCGGTTCCTCCGTGACGTCATCAACGCCGCTGAGGTGCCGAGGCTCGGCACGCGCGGCCTGCGCCACACGGCAGCGACCCATATGGTCTCCAACGCCCACGACCTCGGCGAGCTTCGAGCCGTCGCCGATCTCCTCGGCCACAGCCCCGAGGTCCTGATGAAGACCTACGCCCACGCCCTGCCGAACCACACGACGGCGGTCGTCGAGCGTCTGCGGCGTGGAGATGAAGGCCCTCGGCCTGAGGTGAAGGACTCCCTCAGCATGGTGTCTGACCGCATCATGCACTTCTCGATCACGTAGCGTTAGTTGTACCTGGTCGGGACGTTGGTGACGGGGTGCTGATGTAGTGAAGGCCTCCGGGGCATTGTGGTGATTGCCGTCATCCACAACCCAGGAGGCCTTCGTGTCTCACCGTAACGCCCGTCTGACCGTGCATGGTCGTCGACTGATCGTGCGTCGTGTCCGCGAGCTCGGGATGCCCGTGGCTCATGTCGCTGCTGCGATGGGGATCTCGCGGCAGTGCGCCCACAAGTGGCTGGCTCGCTTCGACGCCGAGGGTGATGCCGGCCTGTTCGATCGGTCGTCGCGGCCTCACCGTCAGCCCAGGCGCACCCCGCTCGAGATCGAACTCGCCGTGGTCGAGACCCGGCGTAGGTCTCGCCGGGGCCCTGACTTCATCGCCGCCGAGGTCGGGATCGCGGCCCGCACGGTGAGCCGGATCCTGCGCCGCCACGCTGTGCCCTACCTCTGTGCGTGTGATCCGTTGACCGGGGAGGTCATCCGGGCCTCCAAGACCACCGGGGTGCGTTACGAGCGGGCCCGGCCCGGTGAGCTGGTCCACATGGACGTCAAGAAGATCGGTCGGATCCCTGATGGGGGTGGCTGGCGAGCTCATGGCCGCCAGATGGGATCCACCGCAGCCCGCAAGAAGGCCCGGATCGGGTTCGACTACGTCCACTCCATCGTCGATGACCACTCCCGATTCGCGTACTCCGAGATCCTCACCGATGAGCGGGCCGACACCTGCGCCGGGTTCTTCGAACGAGCCATCGCAGCCTTCGCTACCGCCGGGATCGACCCCATCGACGCGGTCATGACCGACAACCACTGGAGCTACACCAAGGGCACACGACTGCCCAAGATCCTTCGCCGCATCGGCGCCCGCCACGTCACGATCCGACCCCACTGCCCCTGGCAGAACGGCAAGGTCGAACGATTCAACCGCACCCTGCAGACCGAGTGGGCCTACCGGCAGGTCTTCACCACCAACACCGAACGCACCCGAGCCCTGGACCCTTGGCTCAACAGCTACAACACTCGACGCCGCCACAGCGCCCTCGGAGGCCACCCACCCATCAGCCGACTCACGTCACCAACCTGACGGCCAGGTACAGTTAGTAGCTCGATGGAGCTGGGATCGTTGGCCACGGTTGGCGATTCCTCGAGCTGTTCGCCCGACTCCGTGGGCTGGTCCGAGCGCCGCACCACTGCGCGAGACCTCCGTCTCGCCGAGTGGTGCCGTGACAGGGCGACTCCTGGCCGACCGCGTCTAGTGACTCTCTACCGCTGAGCGAGTTCACCATGTACCATCCATCGGTACATGGGGTGGGAAGTGCATCATGATCGACGGGCCGCACTCAAGGGTCGGCCGCTTGCGGCGCGAACCTGGAGGGCGCTCGAGCTGGCTCGGCTCACACCACAGACGGTTCTAGTCCGGGCCGGAGCGTCTGCGGTCGTACTTGTACTCCAACCTTCTCGCAGCAACTCCGAACTTCTTGGCACCGGTCGGAAGATCCTGTGCCTGGTCACCGAAGACCGTTGGCTAAGTCGAGACGACGTGATCGAGCTCGCTGGTGAGGCCGTCTCTCGAACGCCGCAAGTGACCGCCGAGCTCGTCTTTGTGGTGAGCAACGATTCCGAGACCTCTCAGAAGTGTCGAGATCTGTCGGAAGACGTTCAAACGACGGTCGTGGGCCTATCCGCCGAGGACGTCGGGAGGTGCGCTCCATACGGCCGCCGAACTCTCATCCGCCTAGTGCAGAGCCGGTTCTACAGTCGCGATCTCTACACGTACAGTACCCCGGTTCGGGAGGCGCCTTCATTCTTTGGGCGACGTGAACTGATCGACCAAGCGACGACCAGCCTGAAGAAGGCAGGAAGCAACGTCGGCCTCTTTGGTCTCCGAAGGATGGGTAAGACGTCGCTCATGTATCGGATTCACGCACGGCTGAAGACCAACGAGTCCGCCTACGTTGCTCACATAGATGTCGAGCGTATCGACGGTATAGAAGCATCTGTGGAGTACTTCCTCTGGTCGCTCGGTGAAGCGATCTACGACGCCCACCGGGCTATCAGGGCGGTCGACGGGCTGCGTATGTTCGGGCGCTCGAGTAGCATCGTCGATCTCGACCGTGCCCAGATTCCGGAGCTATTCCGTCACGATCTCGATCGCATATTGCGCAACATCAGGCGGCCGATCGTGGTGAGCATCGATGAGCTTGAGATGATGTTCCCGCCAACCGCTGTGTCTCCCGGTTGGACGGACGCCTTCGTGCCGATCTGGAGACTCCTGCGAGGCATGAGTCAGGAGTATAATCGCCGCCTCGTATTCCTCTTGGCTGGAACGAATCCACATCCGATTGAGGCACCCAAGGTCGGTGCCGCCGACAATCCGATCTATCAGTGGATCGATATCAACTTTCTACGACCTCTCACGCAAGCGGAGTCCCGCGAGTTACTCGCAAAGGTTGGCGCGAGAATGGGACTGCGGTGGACGAACTCCGCTGCGGACTATGTGTACGGAATGGTGGGCGGTCACCCACTACTAACGCGTGCGTACGGCTCGCTCGTTCACAAGGCTCTTCTACCCCGAGAGAGCGAGGTAGGCGTTGACGAACCGACCGCACGCTCGTGCCTAACGGAGTTTACTCAGGAGCGATCCGGCGTCCTTGAGCAGATGCTTCTTGTGCTCGCAGAGCAGTATCCCGACGAGCACATGATGCTGGAGATGCTCGCAGAGGGGCGAGTGGGTGAGTACCGCTCCTACGCTAGCGTTCTGCCAGAACTCACGCACCACCTGACCGGGTACGGTCTCGTTGGCGACGAATCGGGCCTCCCGGCGATTCAGATAGACTTGCTGCAGAGCGTGATGCAACGTCGACAATCAGATCTCGGTGGGGCCCGGCGCGCACAACTCACGACTCCCGGGCCGGGTGAGATTGTCGGGGGCGATCGCTACGAACTCCTGTACGAGATCGGAGTCCCCGGCGGTTACTCGGATGTCTTCGTCGCTCGTGTTACGGAGTCGTCGCTTGTGATGAAGGGCGAGGAAGTCGCAGTCAAGATGTTCCGTAAGGGTACGTCCTTTCAGCAACTACAAAGAGAGGTCGATGCTCTCACTCAGATTCAGCACCCCAACGTGGTCAAGATCCTGGATCATGGCTCTGAACCAAACGGTCGCCACTACGTGGTCATGGAGTACCTGCGCGGAGATCCACTTTCCTCAAGGTGCGACAGAGCGAATCGGCTCTCGTCGCCGGAGGCAGGGAAGCTCCTGCGGCAACTTCTCGAAGCTCTCGTTGTAATCCATCCGGACCCCAAACTAGTCGAGCGTGGTCGAGCGCAGGAGTACCCATCAAGCAGTGACGTTGAGGAGACCGCTCGAGCCCGGCACGGCTACATCCATCGTGACATCAAGCCAGACAACGTGGTGGTCGTCGCCGACCGAGGACCAGTGTTAATCGACTTCAATATCAGCTCGAAGTCTGGGGCCTCGCGCCAGACATCTTCGGCGACGCCCGGCTTCGCGCGCCCGGCAGAAGCTGGCGGCGCGTGGACGCCCGGGCATGACCTTTACGGACTTGGTCTCACGATCGCCTGTGCGTCCGTCGGGGTGCTGGTGCCTGCGCACCCTGATCCGACCGATCACGACCGTGCGATCGCTGACCTAATGGAGATGGTACGGAAGGAGCTCGAGCCGCACCTCGCAGCGGTCGTTGAGCGCCTCTGCGAGTCGGATCCGGTCCGGCGGTATGCCTGCGCAGCGGACGTGTTGGCCGACCTGTAGCGAAGCCCGGTCAGGTCGGGTCGAGCCTCAGTTGGGCTGGCGGCTAACCTGTTCGGGCAAGCTCCCTCTTGAGCTTCCGTCTAAGGCGCTCGCGACGTTTCCGGAGAGTTGATCTTGAGTCGATTTCGATGCCGAACGGCCGTAGGCGGTCGATGATCTCCGAGTCCGGAACGTCGGCGGCGGACCACCAGAGAAGAAGGGCGTCATGATCCGGCCAGTTCCCAAGGCTGGCGAGCAACAGATTGAGCTGCGCTGCAGCGAAGATCCGATCGACAGGATCGACGTCGACGTGGGCAGCCTTTTGCCGGCGGACGTAACGGTCCTCGACTCCTTGGTGCCGGAGGGCATCGCGTCTTCTGTTGCGGGCTGCGACGATGAGATAGGGAACCCCTCGTGCGAGGATATCGATCCCCTTCGACGCGATGACATCGTGCAGTGCGTCTATGTCGCCGGACGCTGCGGCAGTTCGATAGGTGCTCTCGATGTCTAGGCCCTCGTCGTTCATGAAGTTGCAACCTGTGACACGGTAGGCTCCTCAGACGGCGATTCGGTTCGTCTCACCGCCTAGGGAGAGGGCTGGCTATTGACTTCGGATGAATTCACGACGCTAGTATCAGTAGTCCATCTCACTGATCTGCATCTGTTCGTGAGTTCGGACGGCTCAACTCGTCCACCAAGCGAACTGACGGCGCTGACGAGGCTGCTCAGGTCCGGGCTAGGGCGGTTCGGAGTGACTGAGCCGTGGGCAGACGGCCTGGGCGTCCACAACTCGTACGCTGTAGATGCGCTGTCGGACGCGCTCGATGCTCTGTCGGACCGGGCGAGAAGCGAGCCACATCCCACTGTGGTTGCGTTGACTGGCGACGTTGAGGCCATGGGTCGGCGCCTACCTGTGCTTGCCCGTGCGGATCGAGGCATGCCGTTTCCTGGCTACGAGTTCCTCAGATCCGTGCTTGATCAGAGCGGTATCCGCTGGCGCGCTCTCGTGCACGGCAACCACGACGTCTGGTCGAGCGGATGGCCCCTGCTCACACCGAATGCTGACTTCGCTGGCAACGCCGAAGACCTTGCTGAGGTTCTGGAATGGTCGCATGGTGCCTGCGTGGCGATCGAGGTTGGTCAGACTCGGGTTGAGTTCTACCAGCTGAGTTCGATACCTACGACTTCGCTCACGCTGGCAGCAGCGGCGACAGGCAGACCATCGTGCTACCCGCCTCCGGACGATTCGATCGAGAGTGCCATAGCGGGGCTTGAGTCGGCGGTGGGTGGTGCCCCAGACGGCGACGCAATACGGATCCTCTTGGTGCATCACCCTCTGCATGACTTTCCCCCGGGCGGCCTTGGTCATCGTTGGACAACGGGTAGGCACATCGGAGCCGACAAGGTCGCTGAAGCGATCGAGAGACTAGGATTCCAGATTGTACTCACCGGTCACCGCCATAGAACCGATCCGGCCCCAGACTTCGATGCTTCCAACGGGCAGCGCGTTGAGCAGAGCCCACTGCTACCAAGCGTCTTTCAGTTGTGTGCTAGCAGCCCTACTCAGTCGCCGGGCTCGAATGGTATTGATGAGCATTCCTACAGCTTCTCCAAGTACGAAGTCTTAGCCAGCGAACAGTCGACCAACAGCCTTGTCCTCAGAAGGCTCATGTTCATCTACTCTGACGTGGATCGCGTCTTCCTCCCCGCGGATGGTGGCTACAAGATCTTGTCCACTGACCTCGCCTTCTAGTATGTACCCGTGGGGTAGCCGTACGGGCTCAACACCCTCGGACGGCACTATCTCTACGGCGGAGCTGAAAGTCACGTTCTGGTGTGTCCGAGGGTCGCGACCGGCCTGGCCGTCGAATTCGATGGAGCCGGCAAAGGTGACAATGTGAGTTCGACTTCCAGGTAGCTCTATTGGCCTCAGAGGCCAGGTGTCGGGCTCGGAGCTGGGACGTGGTTCGCTCATGGTCACTACGCCGAGTACCGGTCGAGAGGTATGGTAAGCACTGATGGAGCTCTGCGCTGGTAGCGCACGGAGCAGTAAGTCGCCGGATGCGTACTGAAGTTGAGTCCCCTGCGTGAACTCGGGGAACGCAAGCGCTGCGCGGGCGACTGCCCTGAAGTACTTGGACCACGAGTCGATATCCAAGCCGCTTCGTCGCGTCAGATCTTGCCCGGCGTCGACTGTGACGGCTTCGAGCCCTAGGGAGATCCAATCATCTATGCTCACTGTTGCTGGTTCGCCGTGGGCGAGTTGTGCGAGGGTATCGAGAAGGTGCAGGGAGGCTGCACGAGCGACGTTCTCCCACGCATCGTGTAGGTCTCTCTTCGGAGCTGGAGGTACCTGTTCTAAGGACAAGCCGAGGGATCCCGCCAATCGGAGGAGAATCCGCTCTTCGTTCGCAACCTGTTCTGCGATTAGCTCGTCTTCTTGAGTGATGGTCTGGGCGGTATGTACGAAGAAGCGGTGGAGGATGGCCCCCGAGCGGCGCCTGCGGTCGTCCCTTCGTTCCTGAGCATGCTCGCGTCGGGGTGCTCGGATACGGGCTCGGCGGATTGTCGTCTCGTCTGGCATAACTCGATCCCTCGTAGGATGGCGACCTCTTCGCGTTACTCTCCCAACGCTTGCGTCGGTAGGCTGTGACTGTGACCTTGGTCACAGGACGGTCGCCCCTTCGGTGAAGGCCTGGTGTCCCGCTTCGCCCTGGGTGACAGAACGTCTCATAGAGTGCTGGCCGTGTCCAGACCATCTCTCGACGGAGAAGCTCGCCTGGGGCAGTGATCGGCCCTGAGCGTTGAGGCGCTGGCCGCCCGCACGCAGGTGACGCTGAGAGGCCACGCGGTAGCACTCGCTGGAGTCGGTCGCCTCGGTCCAGGTGGCCATCGGGGAGGCCCAGGTCGTTTGGTTGCGTCCACGTCGGGCGAGCGCATGAGGCTGCGGCGTACGTGGCGTCGACGCTGAGCTCTTCGGTCACCGGCACTGGAGGAGCTCCTTGGATGACGTCGTGGGGGACGACGATCCGGCGGCGGAACCTGAGGCACGGGATCTCGCCGGAGCGGACGCACTCGTAGGCGGTCGTGCGGGAGATCCCGAGCAGCTCGGCGACCTCTTGCACCGTGTAGGTCCGTGTGGTCTGCGGTGGGGTTGGGTCGTTCGTTGGGTGGTGCACGGTGTTCTCCTTCGTGAGGACCGCATCCCGCGCGAACCGACCTGGCGCGAGACCTCAGAAGAACCTCTTGCGAGCAGTTCAGGTCGACGACAGCACCTCAGCAATACCTGTCGCTCGACCTCATATCCCCAGGTCAGCGACATCGCGTCGAGTGACCGGGTTTGTTCATTACGGTTTCGTGACGGAGGCCCGAATCGATCGACCTTCGCAGGTGCGACGGCCGGTACGGGTTGAAGTGGGCCCGGCTGGCGCCGATACTTGAGGTGTCGATCGGTGCTGTTCCGGTCGAAAGACGACGTGTCCCGGAGCGCCAGTCCGAGGATCCCGACAGGGATCGCCTAGGACGGGAGCCGGGACACTCGCATGTCCGGCCACGACTCGGTTCGGGTCGGGAACTCGAGCTCACCGATCACGCCAGCATCGCGTAGCTGCGACAGGTAGGGCTGCTCTAACGTGCTGCGGTTCGTCGACGTGGCGTCCTGATCCGGATCCGACGCTTCGATGAGGTGCTCCCGGGCGATGCCCGCGATCGCGTCCGCCGCCCAGATGAGGCGTTCGGCCTTGTCAGCCCAGCGGTAGACGAACGGCGGAGATCCGTCGAGATCCAGCGTCCGGAAGGTGTCGAGGCGCACGTCGCGGTCGCGCTCGTCCTCAGCGGCGGTGCGGGATTCGATGACCGGCTCGTCGATCGAGCCGATCAGATCGAGCACGAGGGTCTCGAGCAGCGCCGCCCGTGCTTCGACCTGACCTCGGCGGTGGGTGGAACGCACCAGGAGGCGAGCGGACGGCCGCAGCTCGCTCAGCAGGTCGACGATCGCTTGGCGAGCCGTCGGGCCTTGCTTGCGCCAGTGGAAGGGCCGTGACCGTGCGGCGGGCCCCACCGTGCCGAGGCCTTCGTGGAGTGCGTCGAGGTCGAGGGTGACCACCGAGGCGACGATGTCGCAGACCCCGCCGGGAAGCTCGGCGACGGACTCATCGACGACAGCGACGCGTCGCGCCCGGCGAGGGACGAGACGTCGGCCGCACCATGCAGCGACACCCTAACCCGGCGCTGTCAAGACCTGCGCGCGGTCGACGAAGCTGATCTGGAGCTCTTCGACTCCGACGGTGAGATCGAGCGGCTCGACGGCCGGATCGACCGTGTGGAGCGGCTCCTCAGCAACGACGCCACCGCCACCGGACAGCGAGCGCTCCGGC
>JANQPS010000202.1 GCA_028285365.1 Thermoanaerobaculia bacterium
TGAGCCCGGCCACATTGTCAACACGGCATCGCTCGCGTCTCTCGTTCCCGGGGTGGGTCCCTATTCGGTTTCGAAGCACGGCCTTCTCGCGCTGAGCGAGGGGCTCTGGACGAACCTGCGCGACAAGCGAATTGGCGTCTCCTTGGTGTGTCCCGGCTACGTGAATACACGAATCGTAGACTCGGAGCGCCTTCGGCCGGAGGACCTCGCCTCGGAAGCGCCTGAGATCCCAAGCTCCGTCAAGACTGCTCTGAACGAGATGTTCGCCAAGGGTGTTCCCGCGGAAGCAGTCGCGGACCAGGTCGTCAACGCGATAGTGGAGGAACGCTTCTACGTACTCTCGCATCCTGCGTGGGATAACGCAGTCCGGTCTCGAGTTGACGCAGTCCTAGCGCGCGGAAACCCCGTGCGCGGGGTGAACATCTGAAGCGAGGAGGAGAGGCTCATGCCGGAACGAGTAGTCGAAGTAGGCGGCTTGCGACTTTGGACGGAGTCGTTCGGAAGTCCAGACCATCCTCCTGTTCTCCTGATCATGGGGGCCGGCGGCCAAGCCATCGACTGGCCGGACTCGCTCGTCGAGCGGTTGGTAGCCGGCGCGCGCTTTGTGATTCGCTTCGACAATCGCGACTCAGGACTCTCGACCGCGATCGACTTCAGCAAGCAGCCCTACAACCTCGAAGACCTTGCCGCCGATGCGCTTGGAATCCTGGACGCATACGGCATCGAGTCGGCTCACTTCGTCGGCGTGTCGATGGGCGGGATGATTGGTCAGGTCGTCGCGATCCAGAATCCCGAACGGGCTCGATCGCTGACTGCGATCATGTCGTCGCCTACCGGTGGCGCGATTGAGGCGGGATTGCGGGAGGAAGGGCTCGAAGATCTGCCGGGCCCCTCCCCACATCTCGGAGAGTGGTACCTAAAGAAGGCTGCGAACATGCCGCAGACCCGAGAGGAGCACATCCAGTTTCAGGTGGAGCTGTTCGGTGTGATCGGCGGCTCGACACTCGACGGGAGCGAGTCCGTACGGTACGAGCACGCCGCTCGTGCCTACGACCGGACGCAGAACCGTGGGTCGATGATGAATCACGGCATGGCCGTCCAAGGGTGCCCCGACAGAAGGGCGGCGCTGCGCAACCTGAGCTTGCCCTGCCTGGTGATCCACGGAACCGAGGACCCGGTCTTCCCTCACCCACACGGTGTCGCAATCGCGGATGCGGTTCCCGGCGCGAAGCTCCTCTCGATCGAGGGCATGGGCCACGCCATCCCGGACTCCCATGTGGGGAGCTTTGCAGATCGAATACTCGCTATCTCGGGGGCCGCATGACGGCCCGAGTTCGAGCTCTCCGAAGCGACGCTCTCGAGAACCGAGCCGGCATCCTCGCGGCGGCGCGCGAACTCCTGTCCGAGCGCGGCCCCGAGGGACTCACGGTGTCAGAGGTCGCCCATCGCGCCGGAGTGAACAGAACTACTGCTTACAAGCACTTCCGAACGAGAGATGAGCTCATTGAAGCCGTTCTCGGTGAGACCGGCCACGAGATCAACGCGCTCATGCACAAGCTGCAGAGCACACAAGGCGACTACGACCTTCTGATCGACTACCTGGTTGAGCGCCCAGAGATGGGCCGTCTCTGGATGTACTGGATGCTTTCGGAGACCCCACTTCGCTCACGTGGCCCGATGGAGGAGTACATGGTGAGCCTTCGAGCCATGGTCGAAGGCCCCGGCACTCAGAAGCGTGTCGACGCAGATATGCTCGCTCACATCCTGATCTCATCCGTGTACGTCTGGTCCGTCCGCGCGAATGCAGAGCACGAGAGCGAGACCGAGCGCAAGGTCGCCACGCGACGCTTCGCCCGAGAGCTTCGAAGACTGCTGGTTTTTGGCGTGTTCAGGCCAGAGGACTGGCCCGAGCTCACGAAGCCACTCAGCTAGCAGAGTGAATCGCCCCGGCTTTCCCGGAGGCTCCAAACCTTGAGAGAGAGGATGGGGCGATGGGACGACGAAGTCGGTTTTCGAGGGAGGTCCGAGAGCGCGCGGTGCGCATGGTCGAGGATCATGTGGGCGAGTACGCCTCGG
>JANQPS010000207.1 GCA_028285365.1 Thermoanaerobaculia bacterium
GTCCCCTGCGCGAGAAACGCCACGTCGTCGAGCTTTGCAGCCTCCTCCTGGAAGACCTCGACGAACACGCGCCCGATCGTCTTGCGCTTGGCTTCGGGGTCTGTGAGGCCTGCGAGGGCACCGAGGAAACGCTCGCGCGCATCGACGACGACGATCGGTAGACCGAGACCGTCGCGCAGGCTGTGCTCGACCTGCTCGCGCTCGCCTTTGCGCAACACACCATTGTCGACAAACACCGCGATCAGCTGGTCACCAACCGCGCGCGAGAGCAGCGTGGCCACGACCGACGAGTCGACGCCGCCCGAGAGTGCGCACAGGACACGCCGGTCTCCGATCGTCTCGCGTGCACTGGCCAACGCTTCTTCGAGATAAGAAGCCATGCGCCACTCGCCGCCCGCTCGACACTGTGAGTACAGGAAGTTCCTCAAGATGTCGCCGCCGGCCGGCGTATGGGTCACCTCGGGATGAAACTGGATGCCAAACAACCCGCGTTCCGCGATCTCGAACCCGACGATCGGAACCGAGCTCGAGCTGGCCGTAGCGCAGGCACCTTCAGGCAGACCGGTAACACGGTCGCCGTGGCTCATCCAGACCGGTTGCCGGCTGTCCAGTGACTCGAACAGCCGAGAGGACGGCTCCACTGTGATCTCGGTGCGACCGAACTCTCGATGGGATGCGGCTTCGACCGTGCCCCCCAGCAGACTGGTCATCAACTGCATCCCGTAGCAGATGCCCAGCACCGGGACCCCGAGATCCAGCACGCCGTCCGCCATCTCAGGGGCATCTTCCCCGTAGACGCTCTCCGGGCCGCCAGAGAGGATGATGCCGATCGGCGAATGACTCTTCAGCGTGTCGAGGTCGGTATCGTGCGGAACGATCTCGCAGTAGACCCGGTTCTCCCTGACCCTTCTCGCGATCAGCTGGGTGTACTGGCCGCCGAAATCCAGGACCAGTACCGTTTCGTGCGAGCTCACGACGCAGCCTCCCACGCTGGCCCGGTCTCCCTTGGCTCAGCGTTCTCCTCAGCGTTTGGTTCAGTGCTCGGGTCAGTATCCAGCTGCGTCACAGTTCTGCCTCCACCTTGAGATCTCGAGTCATCAACTCCTCCACCGCCTCGCGCGGGCTCTTGGCCTCGTACATGACCGCCACCATCTGTTCGGTAATCGGCATCTCGACACCTTTCGTCTCTGCCATCCTCGCGAGAGCCAGGGAGGTCTTGACCCCTTCCGCGACGTGGCCGAGCTCTCCCTCGATGCGAGCGAGATCGTGCCCCTGCGCAAGCAAGAGACCCGTGCGTCGATTGCGTGACAACCCGCCCGTGCAAGTGAGCACGAGGTCACCGAGTCCCGCCAAACCCGACAGAGTGCTCTGCCGCCCGCCGCTAGCGATTCCGAGCCGCGTGACCTCGTGCAGACCACGAGTCATCAAGGCAGCCAAGGTGTTGTGACCAAAACCCAGACCCGTCACGAGCCCCGAGGCGATGGCGACCACGTTCTTGGCCGCGCCACCAATCTCGACCCCCGACACATCGGTCGTCGAGTACAGCCTGAACGTCTTGGAGGAGAACTGGTCCTGCAGTCGAGCTGCCAGAACAGCGTCTTCAGCCGCGAGCACCGAAGCGGTCGGCATCCCAGCGACGAGCTCCTCGGCGAAGCTCGGACCACTCAACACCGCGTAGTGCAGCTCTCGGCCCGAGCGCACACCCTCTTCGAAGCAGACGCAGCTCATTCGGGCGAGAGTTTCCGTCTCGATTCCCTTGGTCCCGGAAACGATCACCAGGGGATGACGGGCGTGCGCACACTCGACCAGGAGCGCTCTGAGCACGTCTCGAAACGTATGGGAGGGAACGACCATCAGCACACAGCTCAAGCCGGCGAGGTCGCGCAGCTGATTCGTGGCGCTGATTCGAGGCGGCAGCTCGACGCCCTCGAGGTAGTGCTCATTGCGACCGCGCTGGAGCTCTTCGAGCTGTGCCTCGGATCGACACCAGAGCTTCACGTCGAGGCCACATTGCGCCAGGTGAACGGCAAGAGCAGTTCCCCACGAGCCAGCACCGACCACCCCGACGGAGTCCCAGGTCTCGGGTACGCCCCCGCCGTCTCTCGTCACGTCCACGTCACTTCCTGAGCCACGCCTGGCGTCACTCACGGCGCTGGGCTCTCTTCAGTCGAACGCTTTTCGCCAAGGCGGTTCTCGTTGCCGGCCA